>QGUP01000267.1 GCA_003242505.1 Bacillota bacterium | reverse complement strand
CGAAATCAGACTGCCGGAGGCAGGTGACGGACATGACCCTGTGGGCCGTGGCCATCGGCGAGCGGGTGGCCTACCAGGAGACCCAGAAGGGGCTGGAGCGGCTCCGCTCCCTCCCCCTGTTCCTCCTGCACCGGCAGCGGGTCGTGATAATGGCGGACCGGGCGGTGGCCTACCGGGCTCTGGGATCCCTCTCCCGCCGGTTTCCCGAGGCCAGGCTGCTGCCCTTCCCCGGCGGGCCGGAGGACGGGCTGCTGGTCGACTCCGCCACCCTGGAGGAGGTACTGGCGGCCTACGGCGTCGCGGGCCGGCCCCCGGCCCCCGCCACGCCGGAAGGGGCCGCCCTACTGGCCTGGGCCCGGGGCGAAGGCCCGGCCACCCTTCCGGCCGGGCACGGGCAGGCCGCCGGGGATCCCCGACTGGTCCCCGCGGTGGTGGCCGGGCTGGCCCGGGGCGAGGTCCAGCCGGCCCGGGCCCTCTCTCTCCTGGCCGCCCTGGCGACGGAGCCGGCCCTGGACTTCCTGGCCTGGGCCCTGGACGGCGACGACCCGGAGTTCCAGGCCAAGTACGGCCGCCAGGTGCAGGCGGCCCGGGCGGCCCTGGCCCACCTCCCGGACCCGGCGGTGCTCCCCCTGGCCCGGCGGCTCCTCTCCAGCCCGGAGCGGGGGTACAGCCCCCGCACCCTCAAGGCGTGCACCGACCGGGCCCGCAGGGCCGGGAGCGCCACGGCCCTGTCCGCGCTGGCCGCCGGCCATCCCCTCGAGCGGCAGATCCGCCGGTGGGCAGGGGTGGATCCATCCTCGTAACCCGGGGTTCCGGGCGACGGGCTGACGGCAGCCCCGGGTTCGGACCATGCACCTCCTCCTTGGTCTCAGCATACCCCGCCAGCGCCGGACAGGTGCGCGGAGAGGAGTTCGGCCAGCACCTCGCCCTCCAGCCGGGGCGATTCGAGCCCCTCCACCACCTCGTTGAAAAGCTCCCGCTTCCGGGCCAGGAGCCGGGCGATCTCCGTCTCCACCGTGTCCCGGGTGCAGAGGCTCGTCACCGTCACCGGCCGGTGCTGCCCGATCCGGTGCACCCGGTCCTCGGCCTGGACCGCTGCCGCCGGGTTCCACCACTGGTCAAAGTGGTAGACGTGATTGGCCCGGGTGAAGGTGAGGCCCACCCCGCCGGCCCGGAGGGAGACCAGCAGGACCCGGGGCCACTCCTCCTCCTCAAACCGGCGCACCACCTCCTCCCGCTGCCACTGGGAGAGAACGCCGCTGAACAGGCAGGCGCCGTAGGGCATCAGCCGGGGCAGAAGGGGCAGGAGGGTTTTCTCCGGATACTGGGAGAAGATCAGCACCTTTTCACCCCGGGCCTGGATCGCCGGGAGTTCTCGGAGGATAAAGTCGAGCTTTACCGACTCCCCGCTCTCCGGCTCGAGATTGCAGAGTTGTTTCAACTCGGTGAGCAGGGTCAGCACCTGGGCCCGGCCGGTCTCCCCGACGGCGAGGGCCTCCCGGGCCCGGGAGCAGGCCGCCTCGTAGGCTTCCCGCTGCCTGGGGCCCAGGTCCAGCCAGACCTCCCGGTGCTCCTTGGGGGGAAGGGTCAGCACCTCGGCCTTCCGCCGCCGGAGGACGTACGGGGCGATGGCCTCCCGGACCTCCCGGGGCCCGGCCCCCGGGGGAATCAGCCCCGGGCACAGGTAGCTGAAGATCGCGACCAGCTCGCCGAGCCGGTTCTCCAGAGGAGTGCCCGAGAGCCCCCAGCGCCGGGGCGCGGGGATCCGCTGAACCGCCTGGGCCACCTGGGTGCGTGGGTTCTTGATCCGCTGGACCTCGTCGAGGATCACCAGGTCGAAGTCCGGCTGCACCACCTCGCAGTCCTCCCGCCAGGTCTCGTACCCGGCGACGTAGACCTGGACCCGGGGGTACCGCCACTCGTGGTGCCGCCGCCGGGCCGGGCCGGTCATCGGGCAGAGGATCAGTTCCGGCGCCCACCGGCGGAACTTCCGGGCCCAGTCCAGGACCAGCCCCTTGGGGCAGAGGACCAGGGCCCGGCGGACCTTTCCCTCCTCCAGGAGGGAGCGGAGGGCCACGATGGCCTGCACGGACTTCCCCAGCCCCATCTCGTCGCAGAGGAGGGCCGCTGGCCGCTCGGCCAGGAACCGGGCCCCCTCCTCCTGGAAAGGGTAGAGGGGCGGCGGCGGCCCCGGCGGGGGACCCAGGAGCAGGGGCAGGGGCATGAGAATCAGGGGGAGGAGCGGTCCCGGCGTACCGGTGCCGCCGGCCGGAAGCCCCAGCACCCCCAGTGGCAGCCCGCCGCCGGGGGACCCGGGTTCGGGCACCCCCAGCAGCAGCCCAGCGCCCGGGGCCGGCCCGGGCAACCAGGACTGGGACCCGGCCCCCGGGGCAGGCCTGGGCAACCACGACTGGGCCCCGGCGCCAGAGGACGGGAGCCCGCTGTGCATCAACAGCGACCCTCCCCTCCTTTCCGTCGACAAGAGTCTGGCGTAGTGTTCCCGGTCCCGGGGCGCCGCCGCGGCGGCAAATCCCGGCACCCGCCCGTCCCGGGTCCCGGGCCTGGAAACAGCGGGGCCCCCGGCAAAGGAAAGCCCGTGCCGGTGACACCGGCACGGGAACAGGCCGACAGGGTTCTACGCAGAAGCGGTGACCAAAAGATTCGACACAGAAAGCGGTGGCGAAAGGGTTCGACGCAGAAGCGGTCGCGAAAGGGTTCGGCGCAGGAGCGGTGGCGCAAGGGTTCGCAGCAGAAGCCGCTGCGACAGGGTTTACGGCCCCGGCAGCCCCGGCCAGTTGGCAGCCAGCTCAGGCCCCGGCACCAGGAGCAGGTCGATGAGCCAGGCCGACTCTCCCACGTACCAGGGGAAGGGCAGGTCGCTGTAACGGGCCGCGACTGTGGCGAGGGCCCCGGCCACCCGCTCCCAGTCTCCGGCCCGGGCCGCTGCCACCGCTGCCATCATCCAGGGGAAGTGGTCGGACTCCAGCCGGTGCCAGGCGGGATGGGCCGCTGCAAAGGCCTCGTAGCCCCCGGGGTCGTCCGTCAGCCCCAGGGCCAGAGGGAAGAACTGGGCAACGGCATCGGGGTAGAACCGCTGCAGGTTTCCGCCCCGGCGCAGGCCGAAGGGGGCCAGGCCCCAGGCGTAGAGGCCGTCGGAGCGCCGGAAGCGGCTCAGGCCCAGGTGGATCCGGTCCGCGCGCTGCCGGGTCTCCGCGGCGGCCGCCGATTCCCCCAGGGTCTCCAGTACCCGAGCCCAGGCGTGAAGTCCTTCCCAGACCTCCACGTTGTCCATCAGCAGCTTGAAAGGATAGTGGGGCTTGGCCCAGGTCAGGCCGTCCTCGGGGTCCGTGAGGCGGGAGAGCAGCCCGACCAGCCGGTCCAGAACGGTCCGGTTCTCCACCACCCACCCCGGGTCCCCGCCGGCCTGCAGGTAAGCCTCCACCAGGGTAAGAAAGGTCGCGGCATAGCTGTCCGCCGAGTCGTACCGGCCGAGGGAGACCTCCTGCCCGGCCTCCACCCGGTGGTCGTCGATGGTCCCGTCGGGGTTCAGGTGCGCAAGGTACCAGTCCATGTACGCTTGCACCGCCGGCAGGTGCCGGGGCTCCGTCAGCAGCGCCCGGGCCGCCCGGTTGGCAAAATACGGGTTGATGTCCAGTTGCGCCGGGGTCATGGCGATGGCGCCGGTGGGCCGCTGGGAGGCGATAATGTAAGCATAATGCCGCTCGAGCCACTGGTACCGGTCCACCGCCAGCCCCCCAGACGCCCCCACGCCGCCCTCCCCGGCTCCTTCCCGGGCGCCGTCCGCCACCCCCCCGGTGCCGCCCGAACCACCCTCCGCTGCCTTTGCCTCACGGATCGGAGCGGCGCCCCAGGCCAGGGCCGCCGGGGCTTCGCCCCCGGTGGCGGCCGCCAGCAGGGCGACCTCGTCCGGCGGGGCGCCTGGCGGGGGCGCCGCCTCTGCCGGGGCACCGACCGCCAGCATGGTGCCTGGAAGGGCCGCCGCATCCGCCGGCACCGACCGCCGGCACCGCGCCGGGAC
>QGUP01000266.1 GCA_003242505.1 Bacillota bacterium | reverse complement strand
CCACCGGCCCCGGGAACCCCGCGGCCGTGGGCAGACCCGGCGCCCCGGCAGCGCCCCGGGGGGCAAGAGGCCCCGGCGCACCGGCGATCACCGTCGGTACCTCGTCCCCTCCCGGCGGCACCGGCACCGCCTGGGCGGCCAGGGGCTGGTGGTCTCCCACGGTCACGATCGGCCGACCCTCCCGCCGGGCCTCGATGAGCTCGTTCAGCTTCTGGAGCGCCTCCTTCAGGCCCCCCACCGCGCTGATGAGCCCGTAGCGCACCGCGTCCTTGCCCACCACCACCGAGCCCACGTCCCGGGCCAGTTCGCCGGTGTTGTACATCAGTTGCCGGAGCCGCTCCTCGGTGCACCGGCTGTGGGCGATGATGAAGCGGTTGATCCGCTCCTGCATCTTGTCCAGGTACTCGTAGGTCTGCGGCACCCCGATGACCAGCCCGGTCAACCGGATGGGATGGATGGTCATGGTGGCGGTGGAGGCGATGAAGCTGTAGCTGGTGGAGACCGCGATGGGCAGCCCGATGGAGTGCCCCCCGCCCAGGACCAGGCTGACTGAGGGCTTGGAGAGGCTGGCGATCATCTCCGCGATGGCCAGGCCGGCTTCCACATCGCCGCCGACGGTGTTGAGCACCACCAGGAGCCCCTCGATCCGGGGGTCCTGCTCCACCGCCACCAGCTGGGGGATCACGTGCTCGTACTTGGTGGTCTTGTTCTGGGGCGGCAGCGCCAGGTGCCCCTCGATCTGCCCCACCACCGTCAGGAGGTGGATGTTGGGCGCCGGCGCGGGGAGGGCGTTGGTGCCCATGGCCTCGATGTTCTCCAACTGCGGGTTGGTCCGGGGCACCCCCCCTTCGCCCTCCTCCTCATCCCCCGCCTCCTCCCGGGGTGCGGCGACGGGCAGGGTACCCGGCGGCAGCGAGGCCGGCGGGGCGGGGACCTCCACCCCCGGCCGGACCGGTTCCGCACCGGCGGAGGAACGGAACCCTGTCTGCGGGGTCAAGGGTGTGCCGTGGGGGACGAAGGGGGTGCCGTCGGCAATCGTCATGGGCGCATGCCTCCTCAGGCCCGTCTTTCCCTTCTAGTATCCTCCCCCGGGCCAGCGGCATCCCTGTCCGGCCCTGCGGACGGGTGCTCCGGCCGGCCACAGTCCACAGCAGCACCAAACGAGATACAGCGAGGCCGGAGGGGCCCGGCCCCCTCCGGCCTGAGTCCGTCATGCCAATCCGGATTTTTCGCTTTGCCCCCGCGCCGGCTCGCCCACACTTCCTCACACTTCCATGATAATCGGCAGGATCATCGGCCGGCGCCGGGTCTTGTCATACAGGTACTTGCTGAGCACGTCCCGGACGTTGCTCTTCAGCACCGCCCACTCGGTGGTGCCCCGGCTCAGGGCGTCGAGGAGGGCGCCCTTCACCTTCTCCCTGGCCTCCTCCATAAGCCCTTCGGACTCCCGGACGTAGACGAAGCCCCGGCTCACGATGTCCGGGCCCCCGAGGATGACGCCGGTCTCCTTCTCCAGGGCCACCACCACGATCAGGATGCCGTCCTGGCTGAGCTGCTTCCGGTCCCGGAGAACGATGTTGCCCACGTCCCCCACACCCAGGCCGTCCACCAGGACCTGGCCGCTGGTCACCTTGCCGGCGATGGTGGCGGAGTTCCGGGTGAACTCAAAGACCGTGCCGTTCTCCCCGATGAGGATGTTCTCCCCGGGGATGCCGCAGGCCTGGGCCAGCCGGCTGTGGTGGACCAGCATCCGGAACTCCCCGTGGATGGGGACGAAGAACTTCGGCCGCACCAGGTTGATCATCAGCTTCATCTCTTCCTGGCTGGCATGGCCGGAGGCGTGCACCCCCGCCTCGGGGCCGTAGACCACCTCGGCCCCCCGCTTGTACAGGTTGTTGATGGTGCGGGCCACGCTCTTCTCGTTGCCCGGGATGGGGTTGGCCGCCAGGACCACCAGGTCACCGGGCTGGATCTCCACCCCCTTGTGCTCGTTGGTGGAGATCCGGGTGAGGGCCGACATCGGCTCCCCCTGGCTGCCGGTGGTGAGGATGACCTGCTGGTGGGCCGGATAGCGCCGCAGCTCCTCCAGGCTGACCAGGACCTTGCCCGGATCCCGGAGGTAGCCGAGCTTGAGGGCCACCTCGACGGTGTTCTCCATGCTGCGGCCCACCACCGCCACCTTCTTCTTCCACCGGGCAGCGGAGTCGAGGGCCTGTTGCAGCCGGTGGACGTTGGAGGCGAAGGTGGCCATCAGGATCCGGCCCCGGGCATTCCGGAAGATCTCGTCGATCCGGGTGCCCACCACCCGCTCCGACGGGGTGTAGCCGGGACGCTCGGCGTTGGTGGAGTCAGCGAGGAGCACCAAGACGCCCTGCTCGCCGAGTTCCGACAACCGCCGGTAGTCCGCGAACTCCCCGTCCACCGGGGTCTGGTCAAACTTGTAGTCCCCGGTGTGGACCACGGTCCCCACCGGGGTCCGGATAGCCAGGGCACAGGCGTCCGGAATCGAGTGGGTGATCCGGATAAACTCGACGGTGAAGGCGCCGATCTTCACCGTCTCCCCCGCCCGGACCCACCGGGAGCCCTGGGGCAGCTTCAGACCGGCTTCCTGCAGCTTTCCCTCGATCAGCCCCATGGTCAACCGGGTGCCGTAAATCGGGACCTGGAGCTGCCGGAGCAGGTAGGGAATGCCGCCGATGTGGTCTTCGTGGCCGTGGGTGACCACCAGGGCCCGGACCTTCTGCCGGTTCTCCACCAGGTAGGTGAAGTCCGGGATGACGATATCCACACCGAGCATCTCCTCATCGGGGAAGGAGAGCCCGCAGTCGACCACCAGGATCTCATCCTGGTATTGAATCGCCGTGCAGTTCTTCCCAATCTCACCAAGTCCACCCAGCGGAATGATTTGAAGCTTTCCTTGCCGTACCCGTCCGCGCGCCAACCGTTAACCTCCTTCTTGCAGTTGACAGCACAAACCCACCCGCCCCATCCGGCGCGGGTGAGCCAGAGCATGCCGATCCGGCCAGCCCACGGCCGTACTGGCCGCGCCCGTCCCGGCTGCCGGCGCGCATGCCCTGCAGTGCGGCACCCTGGCCTTTCCCCGCCCGGCCGGCGCCGCTCCCCACCGGGCCCATCCAGGATGCCGATGATGCTGCCGACCCCACGTAGTCAGTTGGATTATAACAAAACCGGGACCCCGGAACAAGGGACCAGGGGTCCCAGGTCCGTGTCAAGCTTCGGTAGGCGGTCTCGCACAGGGTGTGGTGGAATCAGGCAATCTGGGGCAGTATGTGAGCGAGCTGGCGCAGCACGTACCTGACCCACGGCGAGCCCGCACCCGGCCCATAGAGGGCCGGTACCCTCGCCCGCAGCCACTCCTCCGGGTCCTGCCCACGCTCTAGCTCTGCAATCAGCCGCCGGTCACGCAACAGCCGCTGTACCCCCTCCGGCTGAGCCTGCCGCCTGGGTCTGACCACTGCCTGCAGTTCCCCGTTGGCCCGCACCGCCAGCACCCGGGCCAGATGGTCCGCCCCAGCATCGCTCCACCGTGCCCCCTGCCGCTTCATCCGCCGGGCCAGATGGTGGAACACCTGCCCCTCGATAGCGCCAAGGCGCTCCCCCGCATCCGTGGCACGGATGCCCTCCCAGTTGGCCTGCAGATACCGCCGCAGCGCCACCACCCGCCGCCTCTCTGCCCCGCGGCTCCGCCCCTGCGCCCCCCTCAGGGCACGGTCCACCTCCCCCCAGTCCCCAGCCGCCAACCCCTCACATACCGCCTGATACGCCCCCTCATCGTGCGACAGCCCCTCCAGCAAGGCCCGCCTCAAGTGGAACGGGTCCAGCCGGTACCTCGCACCCGGAAAGTGCTCGCATCCCGCCTTCACCCACGCAGCCCCGTCACCGCCAATCTCGTACTCCTCCACAGCCCCCAGGTCCCAGTGCTGCCCAAACTCCGCCACACACTCGTCCCAGAACTCCGACCCAGAACCCACTCCGGCATGGACCCGCCGCTGCTCCAAGAGCCGCCGCCCCGGTGCAACCTCCGCCTTCCCCTCGTACC
>QGUP01000265.1 GCA_003242505.1 Bacillota bacterium | reverse complement strand
GGTCCGAAAATTTGATAAGAGACAGCCCGGTCCCCCCGGCCAGGCCCCCGGCTCGCCACGGGCGGAGGGCCAGCCGCCCCGGCCTGCCCGGCGCCCATGGCAGGGCTCCGCCGGCGGCTGGCCGCCCTCCTGCTCCTGGCCGGGGCCTGCGGCCTCCCGGTCCCCGTCCTGGAGATCCGGGGGGAGGGCGGCCAGGTGCTGCTGCAGCGGCCGGCCCCTCCCGGCTACCGGTTTGAGCTTCGGTTTATCCACTCCGCCTTCCGGATCCCGGTCCGGGAGATCTTCACCGTGGACGGGGCCGGGCGCCTCGTCCTCCGGGAGATCCGGAGCACCCGGGGGGACATCGTGGACTACTACGGCATCCCGGGGGCCCGGGTGGTGGATCGGCCCGGGGACGTCCGGATCGTGGACCTCGCCCTCCCCCACCGGCGGCTCCTGGTCCGGGCGGGGCCGGTGGGCAACCGTACCTTCCACGACGGCCGGTGCGAACTGCCCCTCGCCGGGCTGGCCGGAGCCGGCGGCCGGCTCACCCTGGCCGTCGCCTATCGCCCCTGGCCGCTGATTCTGCTGCACAGGAGGGGAATCCCTTGTCCGAAGCCGAGAGCCTGAACCCCACCCAGCCGCTCCTCGCCGAGGAGAAGGTGCAGGAGATCATCGAGGAATACGAGGGGGCGACCCGGCGGCTCAGCGGCGGGTGGAAACGGCTGGTGACCCTGCTGGCCCTGGCCCTCAGCCTCTGGGGGCTCTACGGGGCCGTGGGCACCGTGGTGGCCCAGAAGCTCCGGGTGGTCCACCTGGGGCTGGTGCTGGTCCTGGCCTTCCTCCTCTACCCCCCGCACCCCCGCTGGAAGCGGCTGACCCTCCTGGACGTCCTCCTCGCCCTCCTCGGCGCCGCCGCGGCGGGGTACGTGATCTGGGACTTCGAGGGGTTCGTCTACCGCTCCAGCAGCCTCACAGACCTGGACCGGTTCTTCGGCGTCGTCACCATCCTCCTGGTGCTGGAGGCCGGCCGCCGGACCGCCGGGTGGATGCTCCCGGCCCTGGCGGCCCTGGCCCTGGCCTACGCCTACTGGGGCAACCTCCTCCCCCCGCCCTGGACCCACCGGGGCTACAACCTCGACCGGATCGTGGGGCTCCAGTACATGACCCTGGAGGGGATCTTCGGCACGCCCCTGGCGGTCTCGGCCACCTTCATCATCCTCTTCACCCTCTACGGGGCGATCCTGGACCAGTCCGGGGCCGGGAAGTTTTTCGTCGACTTCTCCTTCGCGGCCATGGGCCGCCGGCGCTCCGGCGCGGGCCGGACCGTCACCCTGGCCTCCTTCCTCCTGGGCGGACCCTCCGGCAGCGGCGTGGCCACCACCGTCACCCTGGGCGCGGTCGCCTACCCGATGCTCCGCCGGGCGGGCTACAGCCCCGAACAGGCCGGGGCGATCCTCTCCGCCGGCGGCATCGGCGCCGTCCTCTCGCCCCCGGTGATGGGCGCCGCCTCCTTCCTCATCGCGGAGCTGACCCGGGTCTCCTATCTGGAAGTGATCCGCTGGGCCCTGGTGCCCACCCTGCTCTACTACGTCTCCATCCTCCTCATGATCGAGCTCGACGCGGTGAAGCTGGGGACCCGGGAGGTGCCCATTGAAACCGAACCGGCGGGGGTGCTGGCCCGCCGGTACTGGTTCCACTTCATCAGCCTCTTCGCGATCGTCGTCTTCCTGGCCCTGGGGTACACCGCCCAGTACGCGGTGGTCTGGTGCATGGCCATCGCGGTGCTGGTCAGCTACCTCCGCCGGGAGACCGCGGTCACCCCCACCCGGCTCCTCCGGGCCCTGGAGCAGGGGGCGCTTTCGGTAGTCTCCATCGCCGCCACCGCGGCCACCGCGGGGATTCTGGTAGGGGTGGTGAACCTCACGGGCCTGGGGCTCAAGTTCTCCAGCATCGTCATCGACCTGGCCGGGGGGAACCTCTTCCTCACCCTCCTCTACACCGCGGCGGTGCTGCTGATCCTGGGCCTGGCCCTGCCCATCACCGCCTCCTACATCGTCGCGGCGGTCATCACCGCCCCGGCCCTGATCCAGCTCGGGGTGCCGGAGCCCGCCGCGCACATGTTCATCTTCTACTACGCGCTCCTCTCGGAGGTCTCCCCGCCCACGGCCCTCTCCTGCATGGCCGCAAGCGCCATCACCGGCGGCAACCCCTACCGGACCATGTGGATCACCTGGAAGTACGCCCTGCCCGCGTTCATCGTCCCCTTCATGTTCGCCGCGCCCGGGGGCACCCATCTCCTGCTCCTCGGCCCCTGGCAGCAGATGCTCCTGGCGACGGTGACCAGCCTGGTTGGAATCACCGCCCTGGTGACCGGGGTGGGGGGCTGGCTCCTGGGCCGGGCCACCTGGCCCCAGCGGGGGCTCCTGGTCCTGGCGGGGCTGCTCCTCATCGCCCCGGCCCCCTTGGGGGACGCCGCCGGCCTCGGCCTCTTCGCCCTGGTGCTCCTCTGGCAGTACCTCGCCCGCCCGGGCCGGACACCGGACGTACCGGCGACGGGGTAAGAGGGGCCCCGGGCCGAACTCCCCATCCTCTGGCCGTGCCGCCGGTCCTGACGGTGCCGCTGGTCAGCACCACCGGCCCCGGGGTGCCACCCCGGGGCCGGTTGCCTCAGTCTCCGGTGAGGGGGGTGCCGCAGGCCCGGCAGTAGTTCCAGGTGTGGGCCACCGGCTGCCGGCACCCCGGGCAGGCCGGCTTGAGAGCGTGGCCGCAGTAGGGGCAGAAGGCGCCGCCGGGGTCGAGCACCTCGCCGCAGCCGGGGCAGGGCTCCGGCGCCGGCCGGACGATGAGGTAGGTGCCCAGCCCCACCGGCCCGCTCACCAGCCCCAGGAGCCCCCAGGCCGGCGCCGCCGGGATCCGGCGCTCCGCCGCGTCCAGGGCGATCCAGACCGCCAGGGCCACCCAGGCGAGGAGGAAGGCCAGAATGCCGAGCCGGATGGCCGTGGCGTAGAGCGTCCCGTAGGTCGGCGGCAGAGGTCGGTAGAGCGCCACGAGGTAGTAGGTGGTCCCGTCGGGACCCTCCAGGGGCCGGGCATAGGCCCTCACCCAATCCGGCGTCTGCTGCACGTCATAGGCGAACCCGCTCTTCGCATCCCTTGGGACCTCCCAGGAAGGCGGCGCGAACCGCTCCCGGGTCCCGGGGCTGTCCGCGGCCAGCACCTCCCGGAGCTCCCCGTCGGTCAGCACATACCCGAGGACGCCCCAGCGCTTCGGCAGCGTAGCCAGGATCCCCTGCAGGTCCCCGGCCGCCCCCTGGCTCCGGAACCGCTCGTCGACGGAGCCGTTGGCGACCGGTTGGTCCGGGTGGGTCATGGTGACAAAAAGCTGGTGCTGTGTGAGGGCGTGCCGGGTCCAGGCCCAGGTGGCCACCGAGAGGAGCCAGGCGATCCCCGCGGCCACGGCCACCAGCCCCACCGACCGCTTCCACCTGACCATCGTCTAGCTCACTCCTTTCCGCAGTACCGGCACCAGGGGGATCAGGAGCACCCCCGGCGTCGCCAGCCAGTAAGGCGACCCCCCGACCAGGGCGGCCACGGCCGCCACCCCGACCCCCACCGCCGCCCCGGCGGCCAGGGGAAGCCAGTCGGAGGGCCGCCGGGAGGCAGAGGCCACGGGCCGTCCCAGGCGCCTGGCCACTACTGCAGCCGTGTAGGATGGGTCCGGCGGCTCCGGGATCGGGGCGCAGCGATCCAGCCGCAGGAGCTCCTCGACCTCCCTCATCTCTTCACCACCTCCGCCGCCTCCGGAGCCAGGAGCCGCCGCAGCCGCTCCAGGCCGTTGTGGATCCGGGACCGCACCGTGCCGATGGGGCAGGCCAACACCTCGGCGATCTCCTCGTAACTGAGGTCGTGGTAGTACCGGAGAATGAGGGCTGACCGCTGCTCCAGGGGCAGGGAGAGGAGCGCCCGGCGCACCTCCCCGGCGGCGACCCCCGCCAGGGCCCGTTCCCCGGGGGCCTCCGGGGCCACCAGCGGCAGGTCTTCCAGGCCCCCCCCCCCCCCCTCCCGGGCCCGCGGGCCCCCCCGTCCCCTGCCCGATG
>QGUP01000264.1 GCA_003242505.1 Bacillota bacterium | reverse complement strand
CCGGCGGTGCCGCGGCCCGCCGGGCCCCCCCCGGGGGCGGGGCCGCGGGCCCGCGGGTGGAGCACCCGATGACCCCCCGCCGGCTGGCGCCCCCCGCCTCGCCCGGGGGCCCGCCCTGGGCCCGGGCCGCCGGGGCGACCAGCCGGCGCCCCTGGAGGGGCGGCAGTTCCGCCAGCACCCGCCGGGGCCGGACGGTGGCGCCCGCGGCCGCGCGCACCTTCCGCACCAGTTCGTCCCGGACCTTGTACATGTCCAGGGAGATGGGCCCCGACGGCTTGGCCACCACATCCACGGCCCCGAGGGCCAGGGCCCGGATGGTCGCCTCCGCCCCAGTGCGGGTGTGGCTGGAGACCATCACCACCGGGGTGGGGCACTTCTCCATCAGCTCTTTCAGGGTGCCGTACCCGTCCAGCCGGGGCATCTCGACATCCAGGGTGATGACGTCCGGCCGGAGCTGCAGCGCCTTCTGCACCCCGTCGACCCCGTCCCGGGCCGTACCCACCACCGTGATCCCCGGATCAGAAGAGAGGAGTTCCGTCAGGACCTTGCGCATGAACGCCGAGTCATCGATCACCAGTACCCGGACAGGTCTGCTGTCCGGCGGCTCCCGTCGCTCCAAAGGGTCTTCCGCACTCCCCTCTCGCCCCGGTGGTCTTTTCAGGAAGTGAACTTCCGCACGGTGGCCAGGATCTTCTCGGGTTCGAAGGGCTTGACCACAAAGTCCTTGGCCCCGGCCTTGATCGCCTCGATCACCATGGACTGCTGCCCAAGGGCGCTGACCATGACGATCTTGGCGTTCGGGTCGATCCGCTTGATCTCCCGGGTCGCGGTGATCCCGTCCATGACCGGCATGGTGATGTCCATCAGCACCAGGTCCGGCCGGCAGGCCTGGTACTTCAGGACCGCCTCCTGGCCGTTCTCCGCCTCCTCCACCTCGTAGCCGTGTTCGGTCAGGAGCTTTGCCGACCGCATCCGCATGAAGGCGGCATCGTCGACCAACAGGATCTTGGGCAAGGCCCGTCCCTCCTCACCATCTCCCTGCTACAGAATCCGTTCGCCCCGGCCCACGGTGGAGACCACCATCTGGCCGGTCCCCGTGTGGAAGAGCACGGTCCGGCCGTAGCTCCCGCCGGTGTCCTCCGCCGCCAGGGGGATGCCCGCCCGGCGGAGGGCCTCCTTGACCGCCTCGACGTTCCGGGCGCCGATGTCCAGGTGGCCCTCCCCCGGCAGGTGGATCACCCGGGCGCCGCCGGCGATCTTGGCGATCAGCCGGGCCCGCTGGGCCCCCATCCGGAGGAGCTGGGCCACCAGGGCCGGCACTGCGGTGTCGGCAAACTTGCCCTCCGCCGGGACGCCCCGGCTGAGGCTGGAATCCGGGAGCACCACGTGGGCCATCGCCCCCACCCGGGCCACCGGGTCCACCAGCCCGACACCCACGCAGGAGCCGAGGCCGTAGCAGACCAGGGTCTCGCCATCCCGGCCGGAGCGGATCTCGCCGAGCCCTACGGGCACAGGGTGTACGCGAATGGACTGCAGGCCGCTCATGGAATCGCCTCGAGCGCTGCCACCAGTCTGGCCATCGACTCCTGGTCGGGCATCAGCAGCAGATGACCCCGGACCCCGCTGCCGGGGGCGCCTCTCCCCGACCGGAAATCCGTCTCCACCACCAGGGCCCAATCCCCTCCCAGGTAAAGGTCGGCGACCACGGTCTGGAGAATGGCGCCGGCCATGTCCTCCACCACCACCGGGGCGGTCAGCATCACCTCGAGGCCCGTGGCGTCCCCCAGGGCGGTGAGGAAATGGGCGGCGCAGATGTTCCCGGCTTCCGCCAGGGCGCTGCGGGCCACGGGGTCCAGCTCCCGGAGGGTGCCGGGGGGCTGCTGGGCGAGGATCTCCACGAACCGGAGGGCCGCCTCCGCCGGCAGGAGGAGCATGGCGTGGCCCTGGAGGTCTCCCCGGATGCCGACGTAGACCGCCACCACCACCGCCCCGGGCCCCCCGGCAATGCCCGGGACCACCTCCAGGGGCATCAGCGCCACCCGGGGGCTCCCCAGGTGAATAGCCCCGCCGGTCAGGGCGGAGAGGCCCTCCGCCGACCCCTTGAGACCCGCCTCGATGATCCGCCGGAGCGCCTGCCACTGATGCTCTCCCAGTTCCATGGCACGGCCCACCGCCCGTCAGGCGATCCGCTCCCGGACCCGGTGCTGCCCGGCGGCCAGCTCCATCAGCCCCGCGACGTCCAGGATCAGGGCGACGGAGCCGTCCCCCATCAGGGTCGCACCGGCGATGCCGGGCACCTCGCCGATGTACTGGCCCAGGGACTTGATCACCACGTCCCCCTCGCCGAGCAGCCCGTCCACCACGATGCCGGCCTGCCGGCCGAAGAGGTTGACGATGACCACGAAGATCCGGTCCCGGGCTCCCGCCGGCCCCGGGGGCGCCGCGCCGGCCTTCCGGGCCGCGGCCTCCCCGGCGTCTTTGGCGGTCCCGTCCCCGGGCTCCAGGCCGAAGACCTCCTCCAGCCGGATGAGGGGCACCACCGCGCCCCGGTTGACCACCACCTCCCGGCCCCGGACGGTCTGCACCTCCGACCGCTCGAACCGGAGGGTTTCGGTGACAGAGTTCAGGGGCACGGCGTAGACGCAGCCCCGGTGCTCCACGAGGAGCGCCCGGATGATGGCCAGGGTGAGGGGCAGCTTGATCCGGAATTCGGTGCCCTGGCCGGGCTGGGACCGGACCTCCACCGCGCCGTTCAGCTTCTCGATGTTCCGGTGGACCACATCGAGGCCGACCCCCCGGCCAGAGACCTCGCTCACCTTCTCCGCGGTGGAGAAGCCCGGGGCAAAGATCAGCCGGACCGCCTCGTCGTCGCTCAGGCGGGCCGCCTGGTCCTGGCTGAGGAGCCCCTTTCGCACCGCGGCCGCCCGAATCTTCTCCGGGTCGATGCCCCGGCCGTCGTCCCGGACAATGATGATGATGTGGTTCTCCTGGTGGGCCGCCTCCAGGAGCACCGTGCCCTGCCGGGGCTTGCCGGCCCGGACCCGGTCCTCCGGGTGCTCGATGCCGTGGTCGACGGCGTTGCGGAGAAGGTGCATGAGGGGATCGCCGATCTCCTCGATGACCGACCGGTCGAGTTCCGTCTCCTCGCCCCGGATGATGAAGTTGATCTCCTTGCCGAACTGCTGGGCGAGGTCCCGGACCATCCGGGGGAACTTCTTGAAGAGGTTCTCCACCGGCAGCATCCGGGCCCGCATGATCTCCTCCTGGAGTTCGGCGGTCACCCGGCCGATGTGGGCCGCGGCGGCCTGCAGCTCCCGGAGCTGCTCATCCCCGTCCCGCTCCGCCTCCAGCCGGGTGAGCACCTGGACCAGCCGGGTCCGGTCGATGACCAGTTCGCCCACCAGATCCATCAGCCGGTCCAGCACCTCCACGTCCACCCGGACCGTCCGGGCCCCCTTGAGCCGGGGCCGGCTCCCACCCGGGGCCTCCCGGGCCGCCTCCCCCGGGGTCCGGGCGCCGGACTGGGCGCCGCCGCCTCTGCCTTCGGGCCCGGCGCCGGGGGACTGGGAGACCTGCCCGCTGGCCGGAGCGGACCCGTCGTGAGCCGGAGCGGACCCGGCCGCCGCCGGGGCCCCCGCTGCCTCCCGGGTCCCGGCGGAGGGAGGGGCTTCGCCCCCGGCCCCCAGGGCCGGGCCCAGGGGCTCCAGAGCCCCGAGGCTGATCTCCGGCACCTCCGCCAGGGCCGATCGCACCTCCTCCAGGGGCCGGTGGGCGAGGAAGACCACCGACAGGGTCTCCCCCACCCGGTCCTGCTCGATCTCCTCCTGGGTCGGCCAGGACCGGACCACCTCCCCCAGTTCCCCGAGGGCCAGGAGGACCTGGAAGTACCGGACCCCGGGCATCGGCGCGGCCGGGTCGGCGGCCACCTGGATCCACAGGGGGGTGCGGCCCTCCCGGACCCCCGCCTGCAGCCGCTCCATCCCGGCGGGGTCCAGGTCCCGTAGGGCGGGGTGGTCGCCGGACGGAGCGGCGGGAGCGACGGGAGCGCCCGGGGCGGCGGCGGCGCCCGGAGGGCGGCGGC
>QGUP01000263.1 GCA_003242505.1 Bacillota bacterium | reverse complement strand
ACCCCTCGGCGATCTTCAGGTACGCGGTGTACCGGGGAGTGGCCAGCACCCGGTCGAAGTTCCAGTCTGCGATGGCGTCCGGGTCGCTGATGGCCTCCACCCGCTGGCCCGCCAGGGCCTGGTTCACCACCTCGACGATCCGGGGGTAGTCGGCGGTGCCGATCACCGCATCGATCTCCGGGATCTCCTCCAGCAGCTCTTTGGCGTACCGGGTCACCAGACACCCCGCCACCACCAGGGCCCGGCAGCGGCCGTAGAGCTTCTCCTGGGCCGCCTCCAGGATCGCGTCGATGGACTCCTTCTTGGCCGCTTCAATGAAGCCGCAGGTGTTGACCACCAGCACGTCGGCCTCTTCCTTGCGGTTGGTGATCTCCCAGCCGTCCCCCCGCATCAGCCCCAGCATCGCCTCGGTATCCACCAGGTTCTTGGGGCAACCCAGGGAGATGAACCCCACCTTCATCGGACCGGCCGGAGCGGCGCTCACCAAAGGTTTCCCTCCTTGTGCCGCCCGGGGCCCGCAGGGCGGGCCCCGGGCAGCCTCTCACGAACTCAGAGCCTCTTACAACCTCTTATGCTACCCCAGGGCACGCTCCCTGTCCAGCCGTCGGTATCCCGGGTCCGTGTCAAGGTTGGGTAGGCGGTCTCGGGACGGCCCAGCCCCTTCTGGCCGGCACTGAGGATGTTCACGGCAACCGTCGCCCGGAGACCTTCTTCCGGCCGACGAAGCTAGAGGGAAACACCCGGAACGGCGTGCCCTTCGCCGACGGCAAGACGGGCACCGTGGCAACGCACCGGAACGACCCCGAGGCGAAGGTGCTCGGGATGTGGGACACCGGATAGTCTGACGGCGGGTGGGACGCGGGTCACACCAGCCGCAGCACGCGGAACAGGATGATGACGCTGACCGGGATGACGAACAGGTTCTTGAGGCCGAGCAGCAGCGCCAGGCGGGCGCGCGGGGGGTCGAGCTCATTCATGCCGAGCCCGGTGAGCAGCGTCAGCACGTTGGCCTCCTGGAGGAGGGCGACCAGCAACAGGTTCAGCAGGCCGACGACGATGGCGTAGCCGGCGAGTTCCCAGAGAAACTCCCTGGGATTGATCCGGCTGGCTCCCTGGAGGATCTTCACCCAGGTGTCACCTGAGCCCATCTCCCGGAGGGACACGCCGGCGCCGATGGCCAGTACCAGGACCAGCTGCAAGGCCCGCCCGCCTTCCACGAGGAGCTCTGCCGCCACGTACGGCAGGCCCCGGGCGGCGGACTGGTAGCCCTGCCACATGCGCAGGGCTGCCACCGGCAGGGAGAGCGCCCAGACGGCGGGGTGGGTGAAGTAAAAGGCGAAGCCAAAGGCCGCGGGGCCGAAGATGCGATGGAACAGGACCTTCGCCCCCTTTTCACACCCTTCTTGTACACGCCTTATAAGGCTGCCCGCAGCATCAGCCGTGGGGCCGCGTCCCCACCCGCAGAGCCCACCGGCGGGCCAGGGACGAGATGTCGTGGAAGGAGGCTCCCCGGGCAATAGCCGCCATCACTGCCTCCCGGTGCTCCGGCGGCCAGGCGGCCCCGGCCAGCACCGTCACACCGGTGCCGGCAAAGGCCGCCGGGTACAGGGGCGTGGTCGGGCCGACGACCACCACCTCCCGGGCCCCGGTGCAGTACGTGAGCAGCCGCTCCAGGGTGCCGTTCAGGATCGCCGTGGCCGTGATGAAGACCAGGTCGCACTGGGGCAGGAGTTCGGGCTGCCACTCCTCGGGGTAGACGTTTTCCCGCTCCGATCGGTCGAAGACCATGAGCCGGGCCACCTGCGGCTCCAGCCGGGCGGCGAGGGTGCGCATGAAGCCGACGAGCCCGACGGTGTCCGTGGGCCGGGTGGCCACCACCGCCGCGCCGTCGGCATCTTCCAGGACAAGGGCTGGGTCCGGGTCGGCCACCGCGCTCAGGACCGCCATCCCCAGGGCCCGGTCCAGGATCTCGCCGGACAGGAGCCCCGCCGCCAGTTCCAGCGCCGGCCGGCCCACCAAGGCCTCCACATCCGGGAGGGCGGCCGGGCCCTCGCCCCGCTCCCCCCGCAGGGCCGAGGCCACCCCGAGGCGGCCGTCCTCCAGGGCCACGGCCAGCAACCTTGGGCCAATCCGCACCTCCCGCACCCGCCGGCCGGCCAGCCGGGGTGCGGCTTCCTCGTAAAGCCGCTTGAGCAGCATCTCCTTCACCCCGTCCTTTCGCGATCCTCCCCGGGCGGGCCCTGGCCCCGGGGCGCCCCCGCGGAGGCCGGGGCCGACCCATCAGGGCTCGCCGGCCCCGTCCCGGCGGCCGCAGATCTGCTTGTACAGCGCCTCGTACCGGGGGACCACCTGCTCCGCGCAGAAGACCGTCCGGGCCCGCTCCACCCCGGCGGCGGCCATCCGGGCATGCCGGTCCGGGTCCGTCAGGATCCGCAGGGCCGCAGCCGCCATCCCCTCCACATCCCCCACCGGCAGGAGGCAGCCGGTCTCCCCGTCGGCCACCACCTCCGGCAGGCCCCCGGTGCGGGTGGCCACCACCGGCACCCCGCAGGCCATGGCCTCCAGGGCCGCGAGGCCAAAGCTCTCGGTCTCCGAGGGCAGCAGGAACAGGTCGGCGACGGAGAGGAGGGAAACCACGTCCTCCTGGCTGCCGAGGAAGTGGACCCGATGGAGTACCCCCAGAGCCCGGGCCATCTCCAGGGCCCGGGGCGCCTCGGGGCCGTCCCCCACCACCAGGAGCTGGGCAGGCACCTGGCGGGCGACGGCGGCGAAGACCCGGACCACGTCCTCGACCCGCTTCACCGGCCGGAGGTTGGACATGTGCATCACGATCTTCTCCTCCGGCCGGGCGAAGGCGGCCCGGACCTCCGGCCGGAACTGCCGCTGGTAGACGTGGCAGTCCAGGAAGTTGGGGATGACCTCCAGGGGCCGCTGCACCCCGAGGGTCGCCAGGGTCTGCTCCCGGAGTGCGCGGGAGACGGCGGTGACCGCATCGGACCGGTCGATGCAGAAGGCGAGGACCTCGGCGTAGGAGGGCTCCTGGGCCAGGAGGGTGATGTCGGTGCCGTGGAGGGTGGTGACCACCCGGAACCCGCCCCCGGCCATCTCCCGGGCCAGAAAGGCCGCCGCGGCGTGGGGGATGGCGTAATGGGCGTGGACCACATCGAGCCCGACCAGTCGGTGGACCTGGACGATCCGGCTGGCCAGGCTCAGGACGTAGGGCGGTTCCCGGAAGACATAGTAGGTCGGCGTCTCCACCTGATGGAAGAAGACCCGCTCATGGAACCCCCGGAGCCGGAAAGGCACCTCGGACGAAAAGAAGTGGACCTCATGCCCCCGCCGGGCCAGCTGCAGCCCCAGTTCCGTGGCCACGATCCCGCTGCCGCCCACGCTGGGATAGCAGACGATGCCGACATGCACGGGCAGCACCTCCCAGACTCCCGCCGGGGCCGGCCCGGACCCCCGGCCCGGTCCCCCGGAGGGCTACAGCATCCCGGAGAGGCAGAGCCTTACAGCACCCCGGGGAGGAGCAGCGGCTGCCGGGCCACGAACCCCTCGGCGAAGGCCACCCCGGCCAGGCTGCCGAAGTACCGGTCCCGGGCCTCCACCTTGTACAGGAGCCCCCAGGGCTTGTTGAGGGGGGTCTCCACCCCGGAGGCGGCGAGATCGAACTGGCTCCGGTGGGCCAGGAGGCTTTCCCGCTTCTTCTCCCAGGTGCTGCTCACATCCACCAGGAAGGACGGCTCCGCCGCGTCATTGATGAAGTAGTAGAGCACCCGCTCCACCCGGTGGGGCTCCCCCGGCGCCTCGTACTTCTCCAGGGCCGCGGCGAAGATCGCCTCGTTCAGCAAGTGGTGAGCCGCGGTGTGGTCCGGGTGCCGGTCGGTGTGCCAGGGCACCAGCACCACCCGGGGCCGGAGCCGCCGGATCACCTCGACGATCCGCCGCTTCTGCTCCCCGCCGGCCCCCCGGCCGCCGGCGCCGTAGATCAGCCCCCCGTCGGGCAGGCCGAGGTTCAGCCGCAGGCTGACCCCCAGGATCCGGGCGGCGGCTTCCGCCTCCTCCCCCCGGATCTTCGGGTCGCCGCCGGTGCCCAGCTCC
>QGUP01000262.1 GCA_003242505.1 Bacillota bacterium | reverse complement strand
GCAAGGGCGAACGGGAGTTCTTCCTGATTGTCAACACTCTGATATGATATCCTTCAGGATGGATTGTGGCTGGCGACCCCCGATGTGCCTGGCGAGGGGCAACATCCGGTCCCGCCCCTCCGGCCGCCGGCACCAGCCCTCGGTTTGAGCCGGCGCAGGCCGGAGGGAGAACCTTTCAAGGAGGTAGTCCCTTTTCATGGCAAGTGGGAACGGGATCGACCTGTTTGATATGACCTTCATCGGCGGCGGACCGACTGGCCTCTTCGGGATCTTTTACGCCGGCATGCGCCAGGCCAGGACCAAGGTGATCGAGAGCCTGCCCCAGCTCGGCGGGCAACTCGCGGCCCTCTACCCGGAGAAGGAGATCTTCGATGTGGCCGGCTTCCCCCGGGTGCTGGCCAAGGACCTGGTGGCCCGCCTGAAGGAGCAGGCCTTCTCCGCCAACCCGGACTGCGCCGTCCACCTGGGTGAGCGGGTGGTGGGGCTCAGCCGGAGCGAAGAGGGGTACTGGATCCTGGAGACCGACAAGGGGAACCGGCACTACAGCCGGGCGGTGATCATCACCGCGGGGATCGGCGCCTTTGAGCCGAACCGGCTGCCCAACGAGGACGCCCGCCGGTTCGAGGGCAAGGGGGTCACCTACAACGTCGCCTCGCCGCAGGAGTACGCGGGGAAGAACGTGCTGGTCATCGGCGGCGGCGACTCGGCGGTGGACTACGCCCTGATGCTGGAGCCCATCGCCAGGAGCGTCACCCTGATCCACCGGCGGGAGGGCTTCCGGGCCCACGACGCCAGCCTGAAGAAGCTGGCCGAGTCCCGGGTGACGGTGAAGACCCACTATGAGCTCCGCAGCCTGGCCGGGGACGACTGGGTCCGGGAGGCCACCATCTTCGACAACCGCACCGGCGAGGAGATGACCCTGCCGGTGGACGCGGTGGTCATCGGGACCGGGTTCAAGGCCTCGATCGGTCCCATCAAGGACTGGGGGCTGGAGCTTCAGGGCAACCAGATCGTCGTCAACACCAAGATGGAGACCTCCCTGCCCGGGG
The DNA here is from genome assembly GCA_003242505.1 of Bacillota bacterium. Lineage (GTDB taxonomy): Bacteria > Bacillota > Sulfobacillia > Symbiobacteriales > ZC4RG38 > ZC4RG38. The sequence goes on along the minus strand of QGUP01000262.1, from coordinate 3,060 downwards.
TCTACGCGGCCGGGGACATCTGCTGGTACCCCGGCAAGGTCCGGCTGATCGCGACAGGCTTTGGCGAGGTGGCCACCGCGGTGAACAACGCCAAGGCGTACATCCACCCCGGTTCCGCGGTCTTCCCTGGCCACTCGTCGGACCAGGCCGGAAAGCGGTAAGCGACCAGTCCGGAAACGAAAAAGAGGCTCCCGGCCGGAAAAAAGGCTGCCGGCAGCCCATCGCCGGCCCCGCCCCACCGGGCGGGGCCTTCGCTTTCTAACTCCCTACTCCTCCGGTTCTACTCCTACCCCTCCGGCCCCGGCTGGCCGAGCCCCGGCAATCCCCCGGCGGGCAGGGCCGAGCGGACCGCCCGCACCACCGCCAGGGCCACCGCCCGGGCCGCCGCCACCCCGAGGGCGGTGAGGTCCGCCTCCTTCTGGCCAGTGGCCAGGGCGAAGAGGGTGTCGCCGTCATAGGGGGTATGCACCGGGTCGATGGCCCGGGCGAGGCCGTCGTGGGCCATCTGGGCCAATTTGTTCGCCTGCTCCTTGGTCAGCCGGGCATCGGTGGCGACGCAGCCGATGGTGGTGTTGGTCCCCGGAAAGCCCGCGCTGGCGGCACCCCGGAGGAGCGCCTCCCGGCAGTCGAGGAAGGTGCCGTCCGCTGCCCGGGCGCCGGCGACGATCTGGCCGGTGTCCGGGTCCCGGACGTCCCCCGCGGCGTTCACCACCACCAGGGCCCCCACGGTGACGCCCCCGGGGAGCCGGAGGCTGGCGGTGCCCACCCCCGCCTTCATCGCATACTGGGGGCCGAGGAGCTTTCCCACCGAGGCCCCGGTGCCCGCGCCGACGTTGCCCTGGGCCACCGGCCCCGTCGCCGCGGCGAGGCAGGCCCGGTACCCCATCGCCGCGTCGGGCCGGGCCCTGGGGCTGCCCACCCCCAGGTCGTAGATCACCGCCGCCGGGACGATGGGCACCACCGCGGCCCCGGTGTCAAACCCCCAACCCCGCTCCTCCAGGAACCGCATCACCCCCGCCGCCGCGTCCAGCCCGAAGGCGCTCCCGCCGGTGAGGAGCACCCCGTGGGCCCGCTCCACCAGGTGCATCGGCCGGCAGAGGTCCGTCTCCCGGGTGCCCGGCGCGCCTCCCCGGACATCGACCCCCACCACGGCCCCCTCCGGGCAGAGGATGACGGTGCACCCCGTCAGCCCCTCGGGGTCCGTGGCATGTCCCACCAGAATCCCCGGCACGTCGGTGATGGCATCCCAGCCCCCCACCTCGGTACCTCCTCTCCGATGTCAGCCCTGGCCCTCCGGCTCGAGCTGGGCGATCAGGTCCGCCATGTCCTGGGGAAGGGGCGCCTCCAGGGTAATCTCCTCGCCGTCCCGGGGCCGGCGGAACCGGAGCCGGAAGGCGTGCAGGGCCTGCCGCTGGATCCGGTCCGTGGGGCCGCCGTAAAGCTGGTCTCCCAGGAGCGGATGGCCCAGGTAGGCCATGTGCACCCGGATCTGATGGGTCCGGCCGGTGTCCAGCTTGAGCTCCACCAGGTCCGCGTCCTTCAGCTTCCGGACCACCCGGTAGTAGGTGAGGGCCGGCCGGCCGCCTTCCCCCACCTCGTGCTTGACCGGGTGGTTTGGCACCCGGCGGATGGGGGCGTTCACCTGCCCGTCTTCGGGCCAGAGGTGACCCGAGACCACCGCGATGTACTCCCGGCGGAGGAGCCGCCGCTCCAGCTGCAGGGACATGACGTTGTGGGCCCAGGGGTTCTTGGCGAACAGGACCAGCCCCGAGGTCTCCATGTCCAGCCGGTGCACCGGCCGCACCGGGACCTCCAGCCCCTGCTGCTGCAGGTGGTAGGCCACCGCGTTGGCCAGGGTGCCGTTGCGATAGCCCCGGGCCGGATGGACGATCAGCCCCGCCGGCTTGTTCACCGCCAGCACGTCGTCATCCTCGTAGACGACCGCGATGGGAATCGGCTCCGGCTGGACATAGGAGGAGGGCTCATCCTCCAGGAGCAGGACGACCTCTTCCCCGGCGAAGACCGGGTCGATGGTCCACCGCACCTCGCCGTTGACCAGAATTCCCTCGGAGTTCTTCAGCCGGTTGATCAGGGTCCGGCTGAGGCCCCGCCGCCGCAGAAACTCCCCCAGCCGCTGACCGGAGGCTTCGGGTGGCACCACCACCCGCATCAGTTCAATCCGGTTGTCCATGCTCCCTCCCGACTTACCCGCACCTCCCCGGTCCCGGATTTCCGTATCAACAGACTACCGCTTCCCGGCCCCCGGCGCAACCGCTCCCGCCGCCGGCCCCGGGGCGGCCGCCCCGCCGTCGGGGGCGGGCCCCAGGGCGATCGCCCCGCCGCCGGCGGCAGAGGGACTGCGCCCGGCTCCCCTGCAGCAGAGGGCCGCCCCGGAGCGAGCCCCGGGGCGGCCGACCAGACGGCATGCTTTCCAGTTCATCCCAGGCTCCCCGTCATCCGGGGCAACTCCCTGATGCCCCGGGGCGGCTCCCTCCGGCCCGGGGACGACGGACCACGGTTCAGATCCGCTGCCCCCGGCTGATCCGGTACTCCGCCCAGAGCACCCCGGCGGCAAACGCCCCGGCGGCCATGGTCCCCAGCAGCAGCCCGGCAACGGGGATGTGCAGCCACAGAGGCAGAGACCCGTAGAGGACCGCCTCCAACACGGGCACCAATCCCCAGGCCAGCAGGAGAGCGCCCACCGCGCCGAAGGCCAGGTGTCGAGGGTTGCGGGTGGTTCCGGCGGTCATCGCGGACACCTCCGTCGGCTCAACAGTTCGCCGCCCGGCCCCGGCGCTCCTGCTGTACGGCCTCGGCCACGCTGACGACCACGGCCTGAAGGGTTGGTCCCTGGCTCCGGTCTCCAGCCGCCCGCATGGCCCCGGGGCAAAGGAGGCAAGGCTATCGGGGCCGAAATCAGACTGCCGGAGGCAGGTGACGGACATGACCCTGTGGGCCGTGGCCATCGGCGAGCGGGTGGCCTACCAGGAGACCCAGAAGGGGCTGGAGCGGCTCCGCTCCCTCCCCCTGTTCCTCCGACACCGCCCGGGGGGGGGGATA
>QGUP01000261.1 GCA_003242505.1 Bacillota bacterium | reverse complement strand
CGCCCCCAGACCGACCTGATGTTCATGACCCCCCCCCAGCCCGCCGCCAGCATTTGGGGGATGGCCGCCCGGCTGCAGGCTATGGTCCCGCCCAGGTCCGCGGCCAGCAGCCGCTTCCGCTCCGCCGGGGTGGTGTCCATGAGGAGTTTGTACAGGGCGAGGCCGGCGTTGTTGACCAGGATGTCCAGCCGCCCCCACCGGGCCGCGGCCCGGTCCACCAGGGCCGCGGCCTGGGCAGGGTCGCCCACGTCCGCCTGCAGGGCGCAGGCCTCGCCCCCTGCGGCCTGGATGGCCGCCACCACCGCTTCGGCGTCGGCCTGCCGCTGGTGGTACCCCACCGCCACCCGGGCCCCGGCCCCGGCCAGGGCCAGGGCGATGGCCCGGCCAATGCCCCGGGATCCCCCGGTCACCAGGGCCACCCGCCCCGCCAGGGAATGGGCCCGGCCACCGCTCCCCGGCTCGCTCCCGGGGCCGACCCACTCCAGCGCCACAACCAATCCCTTCCTCTTCTTAGAGGCAGTAGCCCTCGCCACCGTCGGCGAGGGCGACTCGGACCCACTGGCTCCGACTATCGGGGTCAGACCAGCTTCCTCCGCAGGTAGGACGAGACCGCGTCCACCGCCGCCACCACGACGATGATCCCCAGCAGGATGACCCCGATCCGGCCCCAGTCCCGGTTGTTCACCGCGAAGATGAGGGGGGTACCGATGCCCCCGGCCCCCACCATCCCCAGGATCGCCGCGGCCCGGACGTTGATCTCGAACCGGTAGATGGCGAAGGAGGCGAACTCCGGGAGCACCTGGGGCAGGATGCCGAAGGCGATGGCCTGGCTGCGATTGGCCCCGCAGGCGGCCATGGCCTCCAGGACGTCCCGGTCGATCCCCTCCACCACCTCGGCGTAAAGCTTGCCGAGCATGCCGATGGAGTGGATCCCCATGGTGAGGACGCCGGCGAAGGGCCCCAGCCCCACGGCCTTCAGCAGCATCAGGGCCAGCACCACCTCGGGGAAGGCCCGGATGGCGTTGAGAATGAACTTGCCCGCCCGGCTCCCCCGAACCCCGGCCACGTTCCGGGCGGCGAGGAACCCGAAGGGCACCGCCAGCACCGCCCCGATGGTGGTGCCCACCAGGGCCATCTGCAGGGTCTCCAGGATCTTCTGCCCCAGTTCGCTGACACAGCCGGCGCTGCCGCACTTCCAGAGGTAGGTCCACTCGGGCTCGGTGACCATGATCCGGAAGATGGCGGCAGCCTGGTGCCAGCGTTCCGCCAGGTTGACCCCTCTGAGTTCCAGGCCAACGATCGCCCAGACATAGAGGGCCACCAGGGCCAGGGCGGCGACCAGCGTTCCGCTCCGACGCGCCAGGGCACTCATATCAACCGCTCCCGCAGCCGGCTGCTGATGGTGTCGATGAGCACCACCACAGCGAGAATCACCAGGATGATCATGAAGGCCGCCCGGTAGTTAAGGAGCCGCAGGCTGGTTTGCAGGGTAAAGCCGATGCCGCCGGCCCCCACCAGCCCCAGCACCGTCGAGGCCCGAACGTCGATTTCAAAGACGTAAAGGACGTAAGCGATGTACTGGGGCAGGACCTGGGGCACCACTCCGAAGGCGATGGCCTGGAGCCGGTTGGCCCCCACCGCACGCATCGCCTCCAGGGGCCCGGGGTCGATGGCCTCGATGGACTCGGAGAGAAGCTTGGCCACGACGGTGAAGGAGAAGATCGTCACCGCCAGGATCCCGGGCAGCACCCCGACCCCAAAGGCCCCGGCCAGCACCGCCGCCAGGACCAGGTCCGGAATGGTACGCAGGAGATTCATAAAGCCCCGGGCCAGCCAGTAGAGCCAGGGGTACCGGACCAGGTTCCGGGAAGCGAGGAGCGCTACGGGCACGGCCAGGAGCGACCCCAACGTGGCGCTCACGATCGCGATCCGCAGGGTCTCCATGAGGGGCGCCCAGACCGTAGGCAGGAAGGCGATCTGCTGCCGGAGCAGTTCGTTACTCCATCGCCAGGCCACCCCGCCGCCCGGGAGGTCGACCCGCTCGAAAGGCAGCATCCGGATCAGGAGGTTGCCCATCTCCGGGACGCCCCGGGCGAGGCGCCCCAGGCTGAAGTCCGTCGCCTGGGCGCTCCAGAGGTAGAGGGCGACCAGCAGCGCCCCGATGGCCAGGTTCCGCACCCGGGTCCAGGGGGTGGGAGCGCCGGGGATGCCGGCGAAAAGCCCCCGGTCCGGCGCTCGCGGCGCCAGGCGGCTCACCGGTCACCCCTCCCCCGGAAGTCATCGGGCCGGATGGAACAGCCGTAGATCTCCTCGAAGGTCTTCTCCGTCACGTCGGAGACCGGCCCGTCGAAGACCACCTCGCCGGCCCGCAGCCCGATGATCCGGTCCGCGTACTCCACCGCCAGGTCGATGAAGTGGAGGTTGACCAGAACCGTCAGGCCGTCCTCCCGGCAGATCCGCTTCAGGTCCTGCATGATCAGGTGGGAGGTCGGCGGGTCGAGGCTGGCCACGGGCTCGTCCGCGAGGAGGATCTTCGGCTCCTGGCAGAGGGCCCTGGCGATGGCCACCCGCTGCTTCTGGCCGCCGGAGAGCTGATCCGCCCGGGAGAAGGCCTTATCCCGGAGCTGGACCCGCTCCAGGCACCGGAGGGCCAGTTCCACGTCAGACCGGGGGAAGAGCCCCAGGAGGCTCCGGAGGGTGCCGGTGTGGCCGAGCCGCCCGGCCAGGACGTTCCGGAGCACCGTCGACCGGTTGACCAGGTTGAAATTCTGGAAGATCATGCCCACTTTGGTCCGCCAGGCCCGGAGTTCCGCCTCCCCGAGGCGGGTGATGTCCACCCCGTCCGCCAGGATCTGTCCCTCGGTGGGCTCCACCAGCCGGTTGATGCACCGGAGGAGGGTCGACTTGCCGGCGCCGGAGAGGCCGACGATCACCACAAACTGGCCGTCGGGGATCGTGAGGTTCACGTTCCGGAGGGCCTGGACGCCGTTGGGAAAGACCTTGCTGACGCCTTTCAGTTCGATAATGGCACCTCACCGCCTCCCGGGGTTTCTCCGCCGGATCCACGAGAGGGCGGGAGGGAGGCCCCGGCCTCCTCCCGCCCCAGCCGGCACCGACCGTCCTGCGGGCCCCTACTTGCTGAGCTGCTCCCGCAGGTCGATGTTCATCGCCTTGGCCACTTCCTCGATGGGCTGGTAGTCCTCGTGCTTGGCCTCGGCGAAGCCGTCGATCTGGTACAGATCGTAGAGGACCTGCTTGCCTTCCTCCGTCTCGGCGTACTTGAGGAGGGCGTCCTTGACCTTGGCCACCAGGTCCGCCGGCAGCCCCTGCCGGACGGAGACGGTGTCGTTGGGGATCCCCTCGACCTTGGCGAGGACCACGACCTTCTCCATCACGTCCGGCAGCTCCTTCTCCACCCGGGTCCGGGCGTCCTCGAAGGTCGCCCCGGCGTCAAAGTCGGCGTTGTAGACCGCCTTGATCACGTTGTCGTGGCTGGTGAGGAACTGGTACTCGCTGAAGAACTCGTCCACCGTCTTGAGGCCGGCGGTCTTCATCAGGTAGTGAACCGGGTACAGGTAGCCGCTGGTGGACGCCGGATCGACAAACGCGAAGCGCTTGCCCCGGAGGTCCGCCACGGACTTGATGCCGCTGTCCGCCCGCACCACGATCTGGGCGTTGTAGGTCACCGAGCCGCGCCGAACGGTCTTCAGCAGCACCTGGGTGCCGTTCTCGCTGTGGGCCAGCACGTACCCAAGCGGGTTGAGGAAGCCCACATCCACCTGCTTGGAGCCCATCGCCTCCACCAGGCCGACGAAGTCGGTGCTGACGACACACTCCGCGGGCATGCCCAGTTCCTTCTCGAGGAACGCGCAGATGGGCTTGACGGTGTCGCCGATCTTCTGCGCCTCAGTGGAAGGCACAAAGCCCACCGTCAGCTTCTCCGGAGGCTTCTCGGCCCCTCCGCTGCCACTGGACGCTCCGCAGCCCGTCAGCGCCAGGGCCAAACCCAGGGCCAGGGCCAGTCCCCTGAGTAGCCGTTTCGCCACTGAAACCAACCCCCCGTGATGGCTTGCGTTGCCACAGGTCCGGGGCCTGTCCGCGGCGGACCTGGCG
>QGUP01000260.1 GCA_003242505.1 Bacillota bacterium | reverse complement strand
CGGTGGCGGAGGCGGTGGCGGGGGTGGCGCCCTTCACCCTGGCCGTCGCCGGGGTGGGCGCCTTTCCCCGGCCCGACGCCGCCCGGGTCATCTGGGCCGGCTGCGGTGACGGCCGGGAGGCCCTGGTCGCCCTGGCGGAGCGGGTGGAGCGGGCCCTGGTGGCCGCAGGGTTTCCCCCGGAGCCCCGGCCCTTCTCGCCTCACCTCACCCTGGGCCGGGTGGCCCAGGGGGGCCTCACCCGGGACCTGGCCGCCGCGGTGGCGGCGGCCCGGGACCGGGCCTTCGGCACCCTGCCGGTGCGGACGGTGGTGCTCTACCGGAGCGACCTCCGGCCCGACGGCCCGATCTACACCCCCCTGGCGACCTTTCCCCTCGAGGGCTAGCCCCCCGGGACCGATGGCCACGGGCAGGGGTGGGCAAGCCCGGTGGCCACTGGCAGGGATGGGGGACAACCCCGGCCTGTTCCCGGCGGCGGGCTGGCCAGCCGCCGCCCTTGCCATGTGGACAGGCACCGGCGTATACTGATGGCTAGGAAGAAACTGGAAATAGGAGGATGACCATGGCCCTGGACCGGCAAAAGGCTCTCGAGATGGCAATCGCCCAGATCGAGAAGCAATTCGGCAAGGGGAGCATCATGAAGCTGGGCCAGTCCCAGGCGGTCAACCTGGAGGTGATCCCCACCGGGGCCCTGGCCCTGGACCTCGCCCTGGGGGTTGGCGGCTTTCCCCGAGGCCGGGTGGTGGAGATCTACGGGCCGGAGTCCTCGGGTAAGACCACCGTGGCCCTCCACGCGATCGCCGAGGCCCAGAAGATGGGCGGGGTGGCGGCCTTCATCGACGCCGAGCACGCCCTTGACCCGGTTTACGCCCGGAACCTCGGGGTCGACATCGACAACCTGCTGGTCTCCCAGCCGGACACCGGCGAGCAGGCCCTGGAGATCTGCGAGACCCTGGTCCGGTCCGGCGCGGTGGACATCGTGGTGGTGGACTCGGTGGCGGCGCTGGTGCCCCGGGCGGAGATCGAGGGGGAGATGGGGGAGGCCCAGGTTGGCCTGCAGGCCCGGCTGATGTCCCAGGCCCTCCGGAAGCTAACCGGCGCCATCTCCAAGTCCCGGGCCGTGGTCATCTTCATCAACCAGCTCCGGGAAAAGGTCGGCGTGATGTTCGGCAACCCCGAGACCACCCCCGGCGGCCGGGCGCTGAAGTTCTACGCCTCCATCCGGCTGGACGTCCGGAAGATCGAGACCATCAAGTCCGGCCAGGAGGTGATCGGCTCCCGGGTCCGGGTGAAGGTGGTCAAGAACAAGGTGGCCCCGCCCTTCCGGCAGGCCGACTTCGACATCATCTACGGCGAGGGTATCTCCCGGGAGGGGTGCCTCCTGGACATCGCCACCGAACTGCAGCCGCCGGTGGTCGTGAAGAGCGGCGCCTGGTACTCCTACGGGGATCTCCGCATCGGCCAGGGGAAGGAAGCGGCCCGGCTCTACCTCAAGGAGCACCCGGAGCTGTACGCCGAGATCGAGAAGAAGGTCCGGGAGCGGCTCCTCGGCGCGCCGCTGAAGAACCTGGCAGCCAGCGGGGACGACACCGTTGCGGAGTAGCCGGCGAAGGCCCCCCGCGGCGGCCGAGGAAGCCCTCCCGGACCGGGGCCGGGTCACCGCCCTCACCCCCCAGCGGGACCCGGCCCGGGTAAACCTTTTCGTCGACGACACCTTCCTCTTCAGCCTGGACGCCGAGGTAGCCGCTGAGCTTGGCCTGACCGCAGGCGCCGAGGTGGACCGGGCGCTTCTGGAGCGGGCCCGGGCCCTGGACGTGGAGAAGCAGGTCCGGGACCGGGCCCTCCGGTACCTGGCCGCCCGGCCCCACGCCAGGGCGGAACTCCGGCGGAAGCTGGCCCGGGGCAACTTCCCCCCGGAGGCCATCGACCGGGCCCTGGCCTGGCTCGAGGAGCGGGGCTGGGTCGATGACGCCGCCTTTGCCCGGCAGTACATCCAGGCCCACCGGGCCGGCCGGGGGGCCCGGGGGCAGCGGCGCCTTGCCCGGGAACTCCGGCAGAAGGGGGTGGACCCGGCGGTGGTGGCGGCGGCCCTGGCCGAGGCCTTTGCCGGGGACGACGGGCTGGAGGAGGCCCTGGCCCTTGCCCGGTCCCGGCTGCAGCGCCTCGCCGGCGTGGACCGCCAGACGGCCTGGCGGCGGCTGGCGGGGTTTCTTGGCCGCCGGGGCTTCGATCCCGAGGTGATCGCGGCGGCCCTCCGGAGGCTCCTCGGGGAGTGGGATGCGGAGTGAGACCCGCCGAGACGCCTGCCCGCGGGCCAGGGCAGGCGTCGGCGATTCGAAGTGGGGATGGGAGCAGTGGTACGGATCCTGCATCTGGGCGACCTGCACCTGGGCTACGAGCCCCGGTTCCTCGGCCCCCGGGCCCCGGCCTTCCAGGCGGAGCGGGACCGGGTGCTGGAGCGGGCGGTGGACTTCGCCCTCCGGCCGGAGAGCGGCGTCCAGTTGGTGGTGATCGCCGGGGACCTCTTTGAGACCCACCGGCCCCCGGCCCGGTTGGTGGAGCACGTCCTGGCCCAGCTTCGGCGGCTGGAGGCCGGGGGCATCCCGGTGGTGACGGTGCCGGGCAACCACGACGAGATCACCTACCACGACTCGGTCTACCTGGAGCGGCGCCAGGAGTGGCCGGGGGTGCTGGTCACCAATCCCCTGCCGGAGCACGTCGCCACCCTCGAGGTCGCGGGGGTGCCGGTCCACCTTTACAGCCTCGCCTACCGGGGCGGGGTGACCCCCACCAACCCGCCCCTGGACCGGTTTCCCCGGGCGGACGGGCCGGGGGTGCACCTGGCGGTCTTCCACGGCACCCTGGACAGCCTGGGGCTGCCGCCGGACGAGACCGGCCGGAGCCTCCCCCTCCGGGCCGAGGCCCTCGCCCGGGCGGAGTACGACTACATCGCCCTGGGCCACATCCACGCCCGGCACGAGATCCGGGTCGGCCGGGGGGTGGCGGTCTACCCGGGGCCGGTGGAGGGGAAGGGCTTTGACGACCCCGGAGCCGGGGTCTGGCAGCTGGTGGACCTCGCCCCCGGGGGGCCGGTGCGGCTCGAGACCGTCCCCGCGGGGCGGCGGCCCATCGAGACCCTGGACCTGGATGTGACCGGGATGGAGGGGCCGGAGGACCTGGCGGCCGCGCTCATGGCGCGCAGTAATCCCCAGGCGATCCTCCGGGTCCGCCTCACCGGCGCCCTGGGCTTCCCGGTGGACCCGGAAGCGATGGCCGAGCGGCTGCGAGACCGGTTCTACCACCTGGAGATCGTGGACGAGACCATGAGCCTCTCCCCGGCCCTTCTGGCCGCCTGGGCCCAGGAGCCCACGGTACGGGGAGAGCTCGTCCGCCGGCTGCAGGCCCGGTGGGAGGCCGCGGATGAGGCGGAGCGGCCGGTGATCGCCCTGGCGCTCCGGTACGGGCTGGCGGCCCTGAAGGGGGGTACCGGTCGGTGAAGCAGGTCGTCCTGGAAGAACTGGCCCTGGCGGGCTTCGGCCGCTTCGCCGGGGAGGTGCGCCTCAGCCTGGGGCCGGGGCTCTGGAACCTGGTGGCGGAGAACGAGCAGGGGAAGTCCACCCTGGTGGCCGGGCTGATGGCGGTGCTCTTCGGCCTTCCCAGGAGCGGCGAGGGCTTCTCCCAGGAGCGGCTCCGCAACTGGTACGGCCCGCCCCGGTTCTGGGGCGCGGTCACCCTCCGGGTCGACGGGGTCCGGTACCGGGTGGAGCGCAACTTTGACCGGAACGAAGTCACGGTCCTGGAAGGGGAGCCCGGCCGGATGCGGCAGCTCTTCCGGGCCGCGCACCGACCCGGGGCCCGGCGGCCCGACGAGCGGTACGAGACCTGGCTTCGGGAGCACCTGGGGATCGGCACCCTGGACCTTTTCGCCGCGACCTTCTGCCTCACCCAGCCCCTGCCTGAAGCCGACCAGCTGAGCGCCCAGGTGCAGGAGCTGCTGGCCGGCGCCGGTGCAGGCTCCTTCGAGGCTGCCCTCCAGCTCCTGGCGGACTGGGCCAGGGCGGTGACCCGGTACACCGGGGACCTGGGGCTCACCCCCGGCAACCGCCGGCAGGACCAGGAG
>QGUP01000259.1 GCA_003242505.1 Bacillota bacterium | reverse complement strand
GGGGGTCGGGGCCCAGCAGATGGTGGAGATCGCCCGGGTCCTCTCCGTTGACGCCCGGGTGCTGATCCTGGACGAGCCCACCGCGGCCCTCACCCAGGCGGAGGCGGTGCGGCTCTTTGCGGTCCTCGACGGGCTCCGGGCCCGGGGGGTCGGTATCGTCTACATCAGCCACCGGCTGGAGGAGCTCTACCGGCTCTGCGACCGGGTGACGGTGATCCGGGACGGCGTCTACGTGGGCACCTACCCGATGTCCGAGACCCCCGAGGCCACCCAAAGAGAGCTGGCCGGCAGTCCCTCGCAAGTGCCGGACTCGCAGTGCCGGAGGATGAGAGGCCTGAGCATCGGGCCGACCGGCCGAGCATCGCCCCCGCCTTATGAGGCGGGGGCGATGCTTTTCTCCGCAGGAGCGCGCCGGCGGCCCCGGCGTCACAGCCGACTGGCAAGCAAGAGAAGGTCTTCACAGCTGTTCGTATCTGTTGCTGAATAGCAGGACCACGCTGGAAGGCTCAAAGAGAAGCAAAAATTCTTTTCTCCGCAAGGACGTTGGCTTCCGAGCGTGGAATGAAGATTGATACGACATCCTTATAAGGTCCTGGTGGCGCTCGGGAGAAGGAGGGGACCCCGACGATGGCGATCCAGGTCAGGCACTACATCGGCGGCCAGTGGGTGGCGGGGAGCACCGGGGAGACGATGAAGACCTTTAACCCCGCCACCGGCGAGCCCGTGGCCGAGGTAGCCGTCGCCGGCCCGGCGGAGGTGCGGGCCGCGGCCGCCGCGGCGGCCCGGGCCTTTCCGGCCTGGCGCCGGGTGCCGGCCCCGAAGCGGGGGGAGATCCTTTACCGGCTGGCCGAGATCCTCCGGGAGCGGAAGGAGGAACTCGCCCGGCTCCTCACCCGGGAGATGGGCAAGGTGATCGTCGAGGCCCGGGGGGACGTCCAGGAGGCCATCGATATGGCCTACTACATGGCCGGGGAGGGCCGGCGGCTCAGCGGCCAGGTGGTGGTCCCCTCGGAACTGCCGGACAAGTGGGCGATGGCGATCCGGGAGCCCATCGGCGTGGTGGCGGCCATCACCGCCTTCAACTTCCCCATCGCCGTCCCGTCCTGGAAGATCCTCCCGGCCCTGGTCCTGGGGAACACCGTGGTCTGGAAGCCCTCCCCCGACACCTCCGCCACCGCGGCGGCCTTTGTCCGCTGCTTCGAGGAGGCCGGCGTCCCCGCCGGGGTGATCAACCTGCTGGTGGGGGGCGGCCCGGAGGTGGGCAGGGCCCTGGTGGAGGACCCGGACGTGAAGATGATCTCCTTCACCGGCTCCACTCAGGTGGGCCGGGAGGTCTACGCGGCCGCCGCCCGGCACCTGAAGCGGGTGGCCCTCGAACTCGGCGGCAAGAACGCGATCACCGTCCTGGCCGACGCCGACCTGGACCTGGCCACCGAGGCGATCCTCTGGGCGGCCTTTGGCACCACCGGCCAGCGGTGCACCGCCTGCAGCCGGGTGATCGTGGAGGAAGCGATCTACGATGAGTTGGTCCGGCGCCTCGTGCCCCGGGCCCAGGCCCTCAAGATCGGCGACGGCCTGGACCCCACGGTCCAGGTGGGGCCCCTCATCAACGAACGGGCCCTGCAGCGGGTCGAGGCCTACGTGGCCGAGGCCCGGGCCGCGGGGATCGAGATCCTCTGCGGCGGCGAGCGGGCCGACCTGGGCCGGGGGTACTTCTACAAGCCTACCATCCTCGGCCGGGTGCCGCCGGAGAGCAAGTTCGCCCAGGAGGAGATCTTCGGCCCGGTCCTCGCGCTCATCGTGGTCCGGGACCTGGAGGAGGCGATCCGGGTGAACAACGCGGTGGCCTACGGCCTCTCCTCCGCCATCTTCACCCGGGACGTCAACAAGGCGTTCAAGGCCATGCGGGAGCTGGACACCGGCATCGTCTACGTCAACCACGGCACCACCGGGGCGGAGATCCAGTTGCCCTTCGGCGGCACCAAGGCGACGGGCAACGGCATGCGAGAAGCGGGGCTGGCTGCCCTGGACACCTTCAGCGAGTGGAAGAGCATCTACGTGGACTATAGCGGCCGGCTCCAGCGGGCCCAGATCGACACCGACGCGCTGGCCCGCCTGCCGGAATAGCGGAATGATTACGCTAGAAAATGTTTGGGTTCTTGACTTTCGCTCCCAGGACGGCATAAAATTACACAAGGGTAGGGTGAGCCTCTCCTGCCTTGTCTCACAGGGCACAGCCAGCGCCAGCCGGCGACGCAACCCCATGGGCCAGGGCGCCGGTGGGCGCCCGGACGGCCGGGGCGCTGAGACAAGCACGAGGACGGACGAGGCCGGACCTTGTGCTGGGTCCGGCCTTTTTCGCTAGCAACGTTCTGGAGGGGTGTCGACGCTATGGGTCGCAAGGCCAGAAGGCTGCTGTCCTGGCGCCTACAGCGGCCCCGGTGGCTGAACTTCCGGGTCCGCATGGGCATCGGGGCCAAACTCCTGGCCGGCTTTCTTGTCGTCTCCGCTGTCGGAGGCAGCACCAACTTCCTGGCCTGGTGGGCTCTCCGGGAGGTGGGCCGGACCTACCAGGAGCAGGTGACCACCGCCGCCGCGGCCCGGGCCCAGGCCATCGAGGTGCATCTCGCCCTGACCAGCGCAGCGGCCCACACCCGCAACTTCCTCCTGGGGGAGGCCCGGTCCGCCGAGGAAGCCCTGGTCGCCACGGAAACAGCCCGGAACCGGCTGACCAGCCTGGCGGCGGACTACTCCTTTGACGAAGAGAACAAGGACATCCGGCAGCAACTCCAGTTCCTGCAGCAGCTGGTCGACTCGATGGGCAAGACCATCGAGAACAGCATCCAGGAGTTCGAGACCACCGACCCGGAGACCCGGGGCACCGTGGCGACCCTCATCAACAGCCAGATCACCCCGCTGCTGAACATGGCCAGCAGCGACGCCCAGATTCTGGCCGACCTCTACCAGCAGGCGGCCGAGGATGCCAACGAGAGGGCCCGGGGCCTGGTCAGCCGGGTGCAGCTGCTCCTGGTCGGAGCCATGGCCGCCGCCCTGGTCGTGGGCACCAGCCTGATGGTCCTGATCGCCGCCGCGCTCACCCGGCCGCTCCGGAACCTGACCCGGGCTGCCGGCCAGGTGGCCGGCGGGGACCTGACCCACGCCCTGCCCCCGGTCCGGACCGGCGATGAAGTGGAGGACCTGGCCCAGGCCTTTGCCGCCATGGTGGAGAGCCTGAGGACCCTGGTCCAGCAGGTGTCGGAGATGGCCCGGCAGGTGACCGACGCCGCCGGACAGCTGCGGGAGGTCTCCCAGCGGTCTTCCGGGATTGCCGAGGAGACCGCCCGGGCCATCGCTTCCGTGGCTGCGGGCGCGGCGGACCAGAGCCGGGTGAGCGAGTCCAGCCGGATGGCTGTCCAGCAACTCGGCGAGGCGATCCAGCAGATCGCCGCGGGGGCCCAGCAGGTTGCGGCGGAGGTCCAGCGGGCCAGCGAGCAGGTGGCGGCCATGGCCGAGTCCGCGGAGCGGATGGTGCAGCGGGCCGAGGCGGTGGCCGCGGCCACCCGGGAGGCGGCGGAAACCGCCCAGGGGGGCGCCGGGGTGGTGGGCCGCTCCCTGGACGCCATGGCTCAGGTCCGGGAAGTGGTCGACCAGGCGGCCCGGGAACTGGAGACCCTCGCGGCCCTCTCCGGGCGCATCGGCGAGATCACCGCGGCCATCTCCGCCCTGGCCGGGCAGACCAATCTGCTGGCTCTCAACGCGGCTATCGAGGCGGCCCGGGCCGGGGAGCACGGCCGGGGCTTCGCGGTGGTGGCCGAGGAGGTCCGCAAGCTCGCTGAGGCCTCCGCCCGGTCCGCAGGGGAGATCGACCGGATGGTCCAGGAGATCCAGCAGCGGACCCAGGCCTCGGCCCAGGCGATGGCGGCCACGGTCCAGGCGGCGGCCGAAGGCAGCCGGCTGGCCGGGGAGGCGGGGGAGAGCCTCCAGGCGATCCTGGCCGCGGTGGCCGGGGCCGCGGCGGCGGCCGCGGCCACGCGGCGCGCCGGGGGGGGGGCCCCGGCCCGGGGCGGGGGCGTGGGGGGCGCGGGGCGCCGGGGGGCGCCGGGGCCCAGGGGGCAAAACCGGC
>QGUP01000258.1 GCA_003242505.1 Bacillota bacterium | reverse complement strand
CGCCGTCCGGGAGGCCAATCAGAAGCTTTCCCGGCCCATCGACTTCGCCTTTGTCCCCACGTGGCATCTCCACCCCCGGTTCCAGGAGGCCCTGGCCCGGCGGGTCCAGGCGGCCCTGGACCGGTTCCCGCCGGAGGAGCGGCCGTCGGTGCCGGTGATCTTCACCGCCCACAGCCTCCCCGCCAGCGTCCTCGACCAGGGCGATCCCTACCCGGAGCGGCTCCGGGAGTGCGCCGAGGCCGTGGCCCGGCGGTTGGGGCTCCGGCGGATCGAGGTCTGCTACCAGAGCGCCGGCCGGTCGCCGGTGCCCTGGCTCGGCCCCGACGCGGGGGAGGTCATCGCCAGGCTCCACCAGGAGGGGTACCGGTCCTGCGTCATCTGCCCCCAGGGCTTTGTCGCCGACCACCTGGAGGTCCTCTACGACATCGACATCGACTACGCCCAGCAGGCCCGGGAACTGGGGATGCGGCTGGAGCGCACCCCGTCGCTCAATGACGACGATGACTTCGCCCAGGCGGTGGCGGCGGTGATCGCCGACCACCTGGCGGAGGTCGGCCTCCGGTGAGCGCCGGACCTCCCCGGGTCGCGGTGGTGGGCGGCGGCATCACGGGCCTGGCCGCCGCCTACTACCTGGAGCAGCAGGCCCGGGCGGCAGGCCGGGAGGTGGAGATCCACCTGCTCGAGGAGGCCCCGGTCCTGGGGGGCAAGGTCCAGACCGAGCAGGCCGGGGAGCTGACCATCGAGGCCGGGCCGGACTCGTACCTCGCCCGGAAGGTCGCGGCCACCCGGCTGGCCCAGGCGGTGGGGCTCGGGGATGCCCTGGTGGAGAGCACCCCGGGCCGGCTGAAGACCTATGTCTACCACCGGGGGCGGCTCCACCCGCTGCCGGAGGGGATGGTGCTGGTCGCGCCCACCCGGATCGGCCCCTTCCTCGCCTCCCCCCTCATCTCCCCCCTGGGCAAGCTCCGGATGGCCCTGGACCTGGTGCTGCCCCCCCGGCAGGAGGAGGGGGATGAGTCCATCGGCGCCTTCCTCCGCCGCCGGCTGGGGGACGAGGCGGTGGAGGTCCTGGCCGGCCCGCTGCTGAGCGGCATCTACGCGGGCAATCCGGATGAACTGAGCCTGCTCGCCACCTTCCCCATGTTCCGGGACCTGGAGCGGCGGCACGGCAGCCTGGTCCGGGGGCTCCTGCGCCAGGCCCGGGGCGCCCGGCCGCCCGCGGCGGGGCAGACCCGACCCCCTGCGGGACCGGCGGCGCCGGGTGAGGCCCGGCCCCCCGGGGCGCCGGGCCGGCGGGACACCCCCGGCAGCCGCAGCGCGTTTGTGAGCCTCCGGGGCGGCCTCGGCCGCCTGGTCCGGGCCGTGGCTGGAGCCCTTCAGGTCACCCGGGTCCGGACCGGCACTGCGGTCCGGCGGCTGGAACGCGGGCCCGGCGGGCTCGGCCACCCCGGTCGGTATCGCCTCACCCTCGGGGACGGCACGACCCTCCAGGCCGATGCGGTGATCCTCGCGGTGCCGGCCTACGCCGCCGCGCCCCTGGTGGAGCCCATCAGCCCCGGCGCCGCCGCGGCACTGGCGGCCATCCCCTACGTCAGCACCGCGGTGGTGGCCCTGGCCTATCGCCGCAGCCAGGTTCCGCCCCTGGAGGGGTCCGGCTTTGTCGTCTCCCACCGGGAGCGGCGGTCCGTCACCGCCTGCACCTGGGTCTCCAGCAAGTGGCCCCACCTGGTCGCCGGGGACTGGGCCCTCCTCCGGTGCTTTGTCGGCCGAGCCGGGGACGAGGAACTGGCCCTGGCACCGGAGCCGGAGATCCTGGCCGCGGTGCGCCGGGACCTGGCCGAGATGATGGACCTGCGGGCCGAGCCGGCCCTGACCCGGGTCTACCGCTGGCCCCGGGCGATGCCCCAGTATCGGGTGGGTCACCTGGAGCGCCTCGCCCGGATCGAGGCGGCCCTGGCCGCCGAACCGGGAATCATCCTGGCCGGCGCCGCCTACCGGGGTGTGGGCGTCCCGGACTGCATCAGCCAGGGCGAGCAGGCGGCCCGGCAGGCCGCAGCGTTCCTGGGCCTCTGAGGGCGCCGGGCCGGTCCCTCCGGCCCCGCCTTTCATGGCTATATTCAGTCAAATTGATCGGAAATAGGGGCTTAACCGCTGGCACAGGGGTTGCTATAGTAAGAGGTGCATTGGGCCAGACTCGATCCCGTCTGCGGATCGCAGTATCGTTGGGACCCAGCAGATCGCAGCATCTTTGGGACCCAGCAACCGAGCGAGGGAGTGTCACCATGCGGAAGTTCGGCGCGCTCCTGCTGGCCCTGGCCATGGCCGGACTCACCGCCTGCGGCGGCGGCAAGGCGCCCCAGGGGGGCGACGGCGGCCAGCAGGGACAGAGCCCAGAGCAGAAGGTGGTCATCGCCGTCAGCGGCGAGCCCACCACCCTGGACCCCCACAAGTCCTTCAGCGGCAACGTCTTCGGCGTCACCAACCAGATCTACGAGAGCCTCCTGGCCCGGAATCCCGACGGTTCCCTGGCCCCCCGGCTGGCGACGGAGTACCGGGCCCTGGACCCCACCACCTGGGAGTTCAAGCTCCGGGAGGGCGTGAAGTTCCACGACGGGACGCCCTTTGACGCCCAGGCGGTCAAGTTCAGCCTGGACCGGCTCCGGGACCCGGCGACGAGGGCGCCGGGGGCCTACGTGGTCTCCATGATCAAGGAAGTCCAGGTGGTCGATGACCACACCGTCCGCATCGTCACCGACAAGCCCTTTGCGCCCCTGCCGGCGCACCTCGCCCACCCGGTGGCGGCCATCGTCAGCCCCGCCGCGGCCCAGCAGGACCTGGGCAAGGAGCCCGTGGGCACCGGGCCCTTCAAGTTCAAGGAATTGAAGCCCGGGGAGTCCGTCACCCTGGTGGCCTACCCCGACTACTGGGGCGGCAAGCCCAAGATCGAAACCGTGGTGATGCGGGTGATCCCCGAGGCCGGCACCCAGATCGTCGAGCTGAAGGCCGGCACCGTCGACCTCATCACCAGCATCCCGCCGGAGCGGTTTGCGGAACTGGAAAGCGACCCGAACCTGACCGCCACCCGGTTCCTGGGCTGGGGCACCGTCTACCTGGGATTCAACATGAAGGAAGGGCCCCTGAGCAACCCGAAGGTCCGCCAGGCCATCGCCCACGCCCTGGACCGGAAGGCGATGGTGGAGACCCTGCGCCAGGGGATGGCCCAGGAGGCCACCGCGATGGTGCCGCCCCGGGTGGCCGGGGCGCCCCCGGGGATCCAGCCGGTTCCCTATGACCCGGACCGGGCCCGGCAGCTCCTCCAGGAGGCCGGGGTGACCCTGCCCCTGAAGGTGAAGCTCCACACCTACGACAACACGGAGACCCGGCAGATCGCGGGGGCGATCCAGGCCCAGCTCAAGGAGATCGGCATCGACGTGGAGGTCTCCGTCACCGACTTCGGCACCTTCGACCAGGACACCCGGCAGCCCGACCACGGCCTCTTCCTCTCCCAGTGGGGCACCGTGACCATGGACGCGGACTATGCCTACTGGGCCTGGCTCCACTCCAGCCAGCAGGAGGCCGACAACAGGGCCTTCTACCGCAACCCCCAGGTCGACCAGTGGCTCGAGGAGGCCCGAGCCACCACCGACCTCGAGGCCCGGACCCGGCTCTACACCCAGATTGAGCAGCAGCTGCAGCAGGACCTGCCCTACCTGCCCCTCTACTACCCGCTGACGGCCTACGCCAAGAACCGCCGGCTCCAGGGCGAGGTCTACCCCTTCGCCTTCATCAACCTGGACCTGCGGCAGGCCGAGATCGTCAAGTAGCCGTCAAGTAGGGAGGCCCCATGCTCCGCTACGCGCTGCGGCGGGTGCTGCTGCTGATTCCGGTCCTTCTCGGCGTGACCCTGGTGGTCTTCCTCATCTTCCACCTCACCCCCGGCGACACGGTGCGCGCCCTGCTCGGCGAGATGGGGCAGGGCGCCTCGCCGGAAGCGGTGGCCGCCCTGCGCCACCAGCTCGGCCTCGACCGGCCCTGGTACGTCCAGTACGGGGAGTTCGTCTTCCGGGCGATCCAAGGCGACTTCGGTGTCTCCTTCCGTGGGGAGCGGCCGGTGCTGCCCCAGGTGCTGGAGCGGTT
>QGUP01000257.1 GCA_003242505.1 Bacillota bacterium | reverse complement strand
TGCGGACCAGGTCGTCGTAGGTGACGGCCCCCGGCAGGTCCTGGGGCGTGTCGGAACTGCCGTAGGCGTAGGCGGCCTGCAGCGCGTCCTCGCCGTCGAAGCCGACGAAGGTGCTCCGGTCTCGGAAGGTGCGGCCGAAGGGGGGCGCCAGCACCTCCTCCTCCACCGGCCGGCGGGAGCCATCTGGCCGGGCCTCCCGGGCCTCCTGGCAGGGCAGGCACAGGGTTGCCATGGGAAGAGCCTCCAGCCGCTCTTCCGGAATTGGCCCTCCGCAGGCCTCGCACCGGCCGTAGGTCCCGGCGTCGATCCGGTCCAGGGCCTGCTGGATGGCCTCCAGGGTCTGCTCCGCCGCCCATCGGAGACCCAGGTCCTTCTCCCGCTCGAACATCTCCGTGCCCGCGTCCGCCGGGTGGTTGTCGTAGAGCGAAAACTCGCCGTAGGCGTCGGTCATGGCCTGGCCGAGGCCCGTCGCGTTGATCCGGTCGATCTGTTCCCGGTAGCGCCGGGCTTCGGCCAGGAGCCGCTCCCGGAAGTGGGCCAGCCGTGTTGCGTCCACCGAATTCCCCCTTTGCCCCGCTCGGCAACCCCAGCCGGGCTGCCCTGGAGACCCCACCGCCGGCGGGGCCGGCCCGCCCGCGCCCGGCGACCCGGTGCCCGGCGGCCCGCTGCCCGAGATGCAGCGGCAGCCGGATCCCCGGGGGGCAGTGGCGGCCTGCTGCCCGAGGTGCGGTGGCAGCCGGCTACCGGCCAAGGTTCAGCTGCACCAGCCGGACCAGCTCCGCCAGCCACTGGCCCAGCACCGGCATCTGCCGGACAAACCGGGAGGTGACCAGCCGGAGGACCAGCGCGGCCAGAACGGTGAAGCCGAAGGCCATCCCCAGCCCCCGGGCGGACCCGGCGAGGAAGTTGACCCAGACCAGCCGCCAGGGATCCCGGACCAGGGCCACATACTCCGCCAGGTGGGCCTTCTCCATCGCCTCGGTCAGCCGGGCCACCTGCTCGGCCAGCCCCGCCTCGGCCTCCCGCTCCGCCACCGGCCCTGCACCTCCCCGCCTTAGTCTGCCCGGCGGAGGAGGAGGGTGACCTCGTCCCGGTTGTGAAAGAGCTGCCGGGCCGCGACCAGCCGGAGGCCGGCGCCCGCCAGAATGTCCGCGGCCCGGCGCCAGATAGCCGTGGGGTTTCCGCCTCCCAGGAGCTTCACCGTCACCAGGGCCCAGCCCCCCGGCACCAGGACCTCCGCCCGGGCGGCCACCGTCCGGGCGGTCTCCAGGGGATGCCAGTTGATGTCGCAGGTCACGAGGTCAAAGGCCGCCGGAGGCAGGGGCACCTCGCCGGCCCGGCCCTGAAGGAAGGTGAGCCCCGGCCGGCCCTGAAGGCGCGGGTCCAGGGGCGCGGGGTCCACCGCGGTCACCTGAAGCCCCCGGTCCAGGAGCACCTGGGTCCAGCCCCCCGGGGCCGCGCCCAGGTCCAGGGCCCGGTCCCCGGGCCGGAGGCAGAACCCCAGGGGAGCGAAGAGCTCCAGGGCTTCCATCAGCTTGAAGGCCGCCCGGGAGATGACCGCCGCCCGGGGGTAGTGGATCGCGCCCCCGGGCCAGGGGGAGAGGTTCTCCGCCGGGGTGGAGAGGCCCAGGAAGGCCCGGCAGGCCCCGGCCGCACCCGCGGAGCCGCCGTCGCCGGCCAGCCGTTGGCCCGCCGCCCCGCCCCGGCTCTCAGCGGGGGCCCCGCACAGGGTGACCGACAGCACCCACTCCGGGTCCCGGCTGACCGGGCGGAAGCCCGCCGCCGCCAGCACCGGGTCCAGCGCGGCCTTCACCGCGAAGGCGCTGGGTCCGCCCCGGAGCCCCAGCCGCCGGACCTGGACCTGGACCGCCGCGCCCGGCGGCGGCAGGGCCGCCCCGCCCCCGGCCAGAAGGTCCCAGGTGGCCTCCACCAGGGGCGCCAGGCCCGAAGCGGTGCTCCCGCAGGCGTCGGCCACGGCCTCTGACCGGAGTTCGGCCCCGGCCTCCGGCCGGAGGTCCGGCAGGGCCAGGGCCCGGTGGACCGGGTGGAGGTGCCGGAGGAAGACCGGCGGCTGGGCGGCCAGCCCAGCCCGGACCGCCTCCGGGTCCCCCCGGGGCTGGAAAAGGAAGACGCCTTCGGCCAGGGGTTCCGCCCGGCCGCCGCCGGCAGCCTGCCGGAGCTCGGCGAGGGCGTGGCGGGCATACTCTGGCTGGGCGGTGGCCACAAAGGCGACCGGAGACCGGCCGCCGGACATCGGCGAAGACTCCGGCCCAGTCCGGCCGTTACCCGGTACCGGCGAAGCCCCCGACCCAGGCCCCGAAATGGTCTCGCCCCGCTCAGGCACCGTAGGCCACCCGCCCGCCCACCACGGTCATCACCACCCGCAGGTGCAGGAGTTCCTCCGGCGGCACCGTGAAGGGGTCCCGGTCCACCACCGTCAGGTCCGCGGCCTTCCCCGGCTGCAGGTCCCCCCGGAAGTCCTCCTCGAAGGTGGCGAAGGCCGCCCCCCGGGTGTAGAGTTCCAGGGCCTGGGCCACGGTGAGCCGCTCCCCGGGGAACCAGCCCTCCGGCGGATAACCCTGCCGGTCCTGGCGGGTGACCGCGGCGTGGATCCCGAGGAAGGGGTTGGGGGGCTCCACCGGGGCGTCGGAGCCCGCGCAGGCCGGCACCCCGTGCCGCAGGAGGGTGGCCCAGGCGTAGGCGGTGGCCGCCCGCTCCGGCCCCACCCGGTCGATGAAGAAGTGGCCGTCGGTGTGGAGGAAGACCGGCTGGATGTCCGCGACCATCCCCAGGTCCCGGAGCCGCCGGAACTGGTCGGGCCGGGTGATCTGGCAGTGGATCGCCCGGTGGCGCCGGCTGCCGGGGGCCGGGTCTCCGGCCTGGGCCGCGGCCACCGCGTCCAGCACCAGGTCCAGGGCCCGGTCGCCGATCGCGTGGATGCCCAGCTGCAGCCCCAGGCCGTGGACCTCCCGCACCCGGGCGTGAAGCTCCTCCGGCGTGTGGATCAGCATGCCCCGGTTGCCGGGATCGTCCGCGTAGGGCTCCGTGAGGGCGGCGGTGCGCGCGCCCAGGGTGCCGTCGGCGAAGAGCTTCACGTGGCCGGACCGGAGCCAGCCGTCGCCCCACCCCGGCCCCAGGCCGAGTTCCCGGGCCTCCTGGAGGTGCTCGTAGGCGATGACCAGGGTGGCCCGGAGGGGGATCCCTTCCGGCCCCAGGGCCGCCCGGTAGAGCTCCACCGTCCCGGCGGCGCTCCCCACCTCCCGCATGTCGTCGGTCTGGACCTGGGTGATGCCGAGGCGCAGGAGCTCCGCCGCCGCCCCCCGGAGGGCGGACGCCATCTGGGCCCGGGTCGGCTCCGGCACCGCCCGCCCGACCAGGGCGATGGCCTGCTCCCGGAAAATCCCCGTCGGCCGGCCGCCCTCGTCCCGGTCCAGGGCGCCGCCGGGCGGGTCCGGGGTCCCCGGCCCCACCCCGGCCAGCCTGAGGGCCAGGGAGTTGGCCACCGCCACGTGCAGGCACCCCCGCCAGAGGAGCACCGGGTGGTCCGGCGCGGCCGCATCCAGGTCGGCGGCGGTGGGCAGCCGTCTCTCCGGCCAGCCGGTCTCGAGCCACCCCTGGCCGAGGATCCACTCCCCCGGCGGGGTCTGGGCCGCGGCTGCAGCCAGCCGCTCCCTCAGCTCCCCGAGGCTCCGGACCCCGGCCAGGTCCAGCCGGCTCCGGAAGAGGCCGTACCGCACCAGGTGCAGGTGGGCGTCGGCCAGTCCCGGCAGCGCGGTGCCGCCGCCGAGGTCCACGACCCGGGTCCCCGGCCCCCGGAGGGCCTCCACCTCCGCCCGGGTGCCCAGGGCCAGGACCCGGCCCCCGGCCACCGCCAGGGCCTCGTGGGGCCGCCACCCATCGTGGGGGGAGCGGACGGTGCCGCCGGTAAAGATCGCTTCCGCATGTGTCATTGACTGGCAAGCCTCCTCTCCGTCCCATCCGGGCCGATTCCGTCCCATCCGGGCCGATTCCGTCCCATACGGGCCGACTCCGACCCATGCGGGCCGACTCCGACCCGTCCAGGCCGATTTCGTCCCGACCGGGCCGGCTTCGTCCCGTCCAGGCCGGCCGGTCGGGGGCGCCGCGCCCGCGCCGGTCCTTTATACA
>QGUP01000256.1 GCA_003242505.1 Bacillota bacterium | reverse complement strand
GCCCCCGCCCCGGCGGCGGGCGGTTGCGCCCGCCCCGGCGGCCTCGCCCCGCCAGCGAAACCGCACCGGGCGGCCAGGGAGCTTTTCCACCATCCCCAGGTCCGCCAGGCGGTTGAGGTCATGGCTGGCGTTGGCCCGGGTAGTCCCGACCAGCTTTGCCACCTCCGCCGCGGTCAGCTCCCCACCGACCCGGCGTAGTGTTTCGGCAATCCGGTCGATCCGTTTCACATCGAACCGCCCCCCACGGGGAACCGTCGAAAATCCCTTTCGCCACCGAAACACTAAGACCCTTGCGCCATGCCCGCAGTTGCTGCCCAGGGCCGGCCCACGGGTCGGGGCACCCCCGGGGGTCGGGGCGAAGGCGGCAGGCTCCGGCAGGAAAACGGAAAGGCCCGGCGCGTCCCGCGCCGGACCTGGCGCAGGCGGGCGCCGGCCTCCCGCCCGGCTACCCGCCCCGACGGAGGGCCGCGGCCGCCCGGATCAGTTCCCGGGCATGCTCGAGGGTAAGGGGGGTGATCTCCGCGCCGCCGATCATCCGGGCGATCTCCAGGCTCCGCCCCTCCTCGTCCAGGGGCTGGACCCGGGTCCGGGTGCGGCCCCCGACCTCTTCCTTGGTAATCAGCAGGTGGTGGTCCGCCATCGCCGCCACCTGGGGCAGGTGGGTGACGCAGATCACCTGCCGGTCCCGGGCGATGGCCGCGAGCTTCTCCGCCACCGCCTGGGCGGTGCGGCCGCTGATGCCGGTGTCCACCTCGTCGAAGACCAGGGTGGCCACCTCGTCCACCCGGGCCAGGATCACCTTGAGCGCGAGCATGATCCGGCTCATCTCGCCGCCGGAGACGATCTTCGCCAGGGGCCTGGGGGGCTCGCCCACGTTGGGGCTGAAGAGGAACTCCACCCGGTCCCAGCCCTTGGGCCCCACCGCCCGCCAGTCGGCCTCCGCCGGGGAGTCGACCCGGACGATGAACTGGGCGTGGGGCATCCCGAGGTCCCGGAGCTCCCGGGCCACCCGCTCCCCGAGTTCGGCCGCCGCCTCCCGCCGGGCCTGGCTGAGCCGGGCGGCAGCCTGGGCCGCGGCCGCCCCGACCTCTTCGAGCCGGCGCTCGAGCTCGGCCGCCCGCTCCTCGCTCCCCTGGAGCCGGGCCAGTTCCGCCCGGATCTGCTCCAGGTACTCGAGCATCTCCGCCACGGTGTCGCCGTACTTCCGCTTCAGGTTGTGGAGGAGGGTGAGCCGCTGCTCCACCTGGGCGAGGCGCTCCGGGTCGTCCTCCACCTGCTCCTGGTAGTCCGCCAGGAACCGGGCCGCCTCCTGGATGTTGGCCTGGGCGGCCTGGAGGTACTCCAGCACCGGGCTGAGGCCGGGGTCGATCCGCGCAGCGTCCGCCAGAAGCGCCTCCGCCCGGCCGATGAGGTCCGCCGCCGCCTCCTGCCGGGGCCCGGCCTCGTAGAGCAGAGCATACCCCTGGGCCGCGGCCTGCTTGAGCCGGGTGGCGTTGGCCAGCCGCTGGAGCTCGGCCTCTAGCTCCTCCTCCTCCCCGGGCCGAAGCCGGGCCGCCTCCAGCTCCTCCACCTGGAACCGCAGGAGGTCCTCCCGCCGGGCCCGGTCCCGCTCATCCCCCCGGAGCTCCCGGAGTTCGGCCTGGATCGCCTCCAGTTCCTGGTGGAGCCGGGCCACCTCCTCCCGGAGGGCGAGGATGGGGGCGCCGGCGTACTGGTCCAGAAGCTCCAGGGGCTTGCCCTCCTGCTTGAGGAGCGAGCCGCCGTACTGGTCCAGGAGGTCGAGGTGCTTCTCGGGCTGCAGGAGGGTGTGGTGCTCGTGCTGGCCGTGGAGGTCGCAGAGGCCCTCGGTGGCCTCCCGGAGCATCTGGACCGTGGCCGCCCGGCCGTTGAGGCTGATCCGGCCCCGTCCAGTGCGGCTGATCTCCCGGCGGACCACCAGGAGGTTGTCCTCTCCCACGTCGATCCCCATCTCCGCTAGGGCCTGTTTGCGCTGGGGCCGGTCCGTCAGGTCGAAGACCGCCTCGACGATGGCCCGCTCCTCGCCGGTCCGGACCATCTCCCCGGAGACCCGGCCCCCCAGGGCGACCTCCAGGGCGTCGAGGACGATGGACTTCCCTGCGCCGGTCTCCCCGGTCAGGACGTTCAGGCCGGGCCCGATGGGCAGGTGCACCTTCTCGATCAGGGCAAAGTGCTCAATGGTCATCTCCACGAGCACACCGGGTCGCCTCCTTCATCCCCGCAGCGCGCTCGGGCCGGCGGGCCGGGTTCGGCCCGCCGGCCGCCGGTGGGGGCCGCCCCAGCGGGAGGGAGAGACCCGCCTCAGCGGATCAGCCCCCGGATCCGCTCGACGATCTCCCCGCCCGCCTCCCGGGGCCGGACCACCACCAGCACCGTGTCCTCCCCGGCCACGGTGCCGATCACCTCCGGCCAGCCCTGGTAGTCGATGGCGTAGGCGACGCTGGCCGCGGTGCCCGGCAGGGTCTTCACCACCACGATGTTCTCCGAGGCATCCACCGAGAGCACCGATTCCTGGAGGATGCGCCGGCGCTTGTCCCAGGCCCCGGCCGGAACCTCCTCGGGCAGGGCGTACCGGTACCGCCCGTCGCCGGTGGGTACCTTCTGGAGGTTCAGTTCCTTGATGTCCCGGGAGATGGTGGCCTGGGTGACGGGGATGCCTTCCCGGGTGAGGAGCGCAGCCAGCTCCTCCTGGGTCTGGATCACCTCGGTGCGGACCAGTTCCAGAATCCTGGCCTGCCGGCGCGCCTTCATCATCGCCCGCCACCTCCCGCTGCCTGGTAGGAGATTACGCCGCCGGCGGGTTCCGCTCCTGCATATTCCGCGCATGATTGTATATGCAGCAGCGCATAGCCCCAGGGCAAGGGGGAGCGGCGGGCAGAAGGGCCCTCCGGGGCCGCCGGGTCGGGAAGGACGAGGCGGAACGGCCCTTCGGCGCCAACCGGACCGTGGGGGTCAGGGCTGGAAGGAGGTACCGATTTTCCGGGACGGCTCCGAGAGCTTCCGCCGGAGCACATCGTAGAACCGGAAGGCGTGGCGGCGCACCAGGCGGGCGGTGTGGGGCGCCCGCTGGACCAGAAGCAGGTCCCCGGGGAGGAAGGGGCCGCAGTACTGGCCGTCGGCGGTCAGGACCACCTCCGACGGGTTGTGCATCCGGACCGCGACCACCTCCCCCGCGGGCAGGACCAGGGAGCGGGCGTTGAAGGTGTGAGGGCAGATGGGGGTGAGGAGCAGCACCTCCTGGGCCGGATGGACGATGGGTCCGCCCGCGGAGAGGGAATAGGCGGTGGAGCCCGTGGGGGTGGCGACGATCAGCCCGTCCGCGGCGTAGTCCGCCACCGGCACCCCGGCGACCTCCGCGGTGAACCGGACCATCCGGGCCAGGGGGCCCCGGTTCACCACCACGTCGTTGAGGGCGTCGGCCTGGAGCACCTCCGCTCCGTCCCGGATCACCCGGGCCCGGAGCATCATCCGCTCCTCTACCTGCCACCGGCCGGCCAGGATCTCATCCAGGGCCGGCCAGAGTTCGCTCTCCTCGACCTCCGTCAGGAAGCCCAGGTGGCCGGTGTTCACCCCCAGGACCGGCAGCCCCAGGGTGGCCACCGCCTTGGCCGCCTGGAGCAGGGTGCCGTCGCCCCCAAAGACGATCACGAGGTCGTCCGCCCCGTGGCCGCCGGGGAAGGGGGCGGCCAGGTCCGGCCGGCTCACGGCCCCGGCGGCCCCCGGGGTGAGGAGCGCCCGCAGCCCCCGGGCCTCCAGTTCCCGGACCAGCCGGGCCGCCGCGGCCACCGCTTCGGGCTTCTCGGTGTTGGCGACGATGCCGATCTGTTTCAACGCTGTGGCCTCCCGACGGCTGGCCGCCGACCATGGCGGCCGGCGCTTCCGGCAATCGTTCCGGCAATTAGTTTCTCCCCGCCCCGGGGCTCTCCCTGCCCCCCACGGGGCACTCCCTGACCCCCATGGGGCTCTCCCTGCCCCCCTGGCGACCCCTGGGCCGGGGAACCCGCGAACCCCGGCGCGAGGACCTGCCGCTGACCGGGCACCCCTCGGGGCCCTGGCACATAGGCTGGGGCGAGACTGGACTCCTGACATAGGCCCGTCAGGGCCACGAGGAGGAGCGCCCATGACCGCTTCCGTCC
>QGUP01000007.1 GCA_003242505.1 Bacillota bacterium | reverse complement strand
TATACTGGACCGGCGGAGGGAAGCCGGCCGCGACCCGGAGCGACCCGGGAGCAGATAGAACGGTTTTATGATTCCAAAGGGATGTAAAAAGTATTTTTCTTTGATCTTGCTGCCGTTTGGATATATAGTAGTGGCACCAAACGGTGCCTGCAGAACCCGCGCAGGGGAGGCAAGTCCCAGTGTCACCGCGGCAGACGGCCAGGGGCGCCGGAAAAGGGACCGTGAAGGGCGCCCAGGCCCGGCCCCAGGAGCGACCGCCCCAGGGGGAGATCGGCGAGCGGCTCTACCGGCTCCGGCGCGCCCACGGCGAATCCCTCCGGGAGGCGGCCCAGCGCACCGGGGTGAGCCATACCACCATCACCCGGATCGAGCGGGGCGAGATCACCGCCTCCTGCCATATCACCCTGGAGAAGATCGCCCGGGGGTACGGGGTGCCCGTGGAGTACCTGCTCACCGGCCGGACCTCCCGGCGGGATCCCAAGCAGGAGTTCGTCGACTCCCTGCGCGCCCTTCCCCCGGAGCGGCGCCGGCAGTTCTACTTCCTCTTCCCCCGGGAACGGGTCCGGCTGGTCTGGGGGTTCCTCTGCAACGAGTACCCGGGCGAGGTCTCCGCCGACCTGCTGGCCCATCAGGTCGGGGTGGGAGTCCAGGAACTGAACGCGCTCCTCTACGGCTCGGAACCCCGCCGGGAGGATGCCCGGCGGGATGACGAGATCTACCTCCGGATCGCCACCGCCATCAGCGCCCTCACCGGGATCAGCCGGCACTGGTTCTACTGGGGCGGCGACGAGGAAGAAGCGGTGGGGCTGGAACCGGAACACCTGGCGGAGTACACCCGGCTGATCCGGAAGGCGGCCCGGCACCGGGTTCCCGTGCGGCTCCTGGAGATGGCCATCGACCTTCTGATTCAAAGCGAAAGCCAGGCCCAGGCGGACCCCGCCCCGGCCCGCCGGGCCCGGAACTGACCCCCGGTCGCCGCCGTTCCCCGGCCGCCCATCCCCAGGCGCACCCGGCGGCCAGGTTCATCCCATGGCCCGGCTCACCGCCGGGCCTCCAGCCGCGCCCAGATTCCTTCCAGGTACCGGATCATGCCGTTCCACCGGTGCCGGAGCCAGGCCTCGGTCCCGGCAGCCGGGGAGCCCCCCGGCTCCGCCGGGGCTTCCTCCCGGCCCAGGCCCCCGAAGGCCGCCGCCATCCCCGAGACCGCCCGGACCACCTGCTCCCGGACCGCCGGCACCACCGTCTCCCGGGGACCCGGCCGCCCCTGTAGCTCGGCGACCCCGGCCATCGCCTGCCAGAGTCCCAGGAGCGGGACCAGGAGCAGGACCAGCCGCCACCGGCCGGGCCGCTGGACCCTCAGCACCGGGATCACCTCCGCTCCCTAGGGTCTCCCGGCACCGCCCCTTTCCATTCCCGCCCTGGGCGCCGGCGCCTCCCCGAGTTCCTGGCGCAGCCAGTCCGCCAGGACCTCGGCCAGCAGCCGCGCGGTCCGGAGGGCCTCGGGCATGCCGTTGCGCACCGAGCCGATTTCGAAGAGCAGCGCACCGGGCAGGAGGTCCTGGTTGTACCGGGCCCCTTCCCGGCGGCTGACCCCCCGGGAGAGGCCGGGGTACCGGGCCTCCAGGGCCAGATGGATCTCCCGGGCCAGGGCCAGATTCTGCTCCCACTTGGGCTGCGGCGCCTCGTCGTGCCCGGTGCCCACCACGATCAGCACCCGGGCTGCGGTCCGGGCCGGCCCGGGCCCCGGAACCGTGGCCGTGGCCACCTCCCGGGGCACCTCCCCGTCCCGGTGCAGGTCCAGGAGCAGCCGGATGCTCGGGTACTCCTTCAGGATGAACTGGGCGGTCTTCCGGGACTCGGTGTAGGCGCCGAAGTACCCCATGGGCGGAGCGTGGCGGGTGGGGGAGTGGACCACCGTCACCCCCCGCTCGCACAGCGCCCGGGCCAGTTCCCGGCCGACCCGGATGATGTTCCGCTCCGGGTCCGTGGTCCAGACCGAAGCCCACTCCTCCGGGGTCTCCGGCTGCAACCCTGGAAACTCGGAGATTTACGACTCGTACTCGTGGTTGTGGTAGATGGCCACCAGGGGCCCCCCTCCGCCCCCCAGGGGGGTGCCCGGGGGCCGCCGGCAGCCGGCGCCCCCCGGCACGGCCGCGGTCGGGTCGGGGGAGGGGCCCGGGCCCTGCGGCCGTCCCGGGCCGGCCGCCCCCCCCGGGCGGGGCCCCCCGGGAATCGGGCTGCCCGACCCGCCCCCGGGAGCTGGCAGCCCGGAGGACGGGCCCTCCGGTCCGCCGGGTCCGGGGAGCGACGGGGTTCCGCCCGGAGCCGGGGACGGGTCCCCGGTCGGGCTGCCCCTGGCCAGAAAAGGAAAGAGGGCTTCAAAGAGGTTCCGGGGCCGGGCGGGGCCGCCGTAAACCTCCAGGCGGCGCTCGCCGGGGCCCAGGAGGGGCAGCGCCTGCTCCAGAAGCGACCGGGCCAGTTCCCGGTCCGGCCGGAGGAGCCGGAGCCAGAGGGGCCCGGCCGCGAGCAGATACTCTTCTTCGTCCGGGTCTTCGGGCCGGACCGCGGGCAGGTTGGCGCCACCTCCGGGGGCCGACCTCCCTGGCTCCGGGGCGAGGGCGGGCAGCGTCGGCCCCTGGACCGCCCGCCGGTCGACCAGCACCCCCAGCAGCAGCATCAGCACCAGCGCGTAGGCAACGGCCACAGGCCGAACCTGCTGCAGCGCCTCCCCCAGTCGCCTCAGCCTGCCCATCGCCCCCGCCCCTCCTTGACTGCCGTGGGACTCCGGACAAGGCCTACCTTATGCCGGGGACAGGCCGGGTATGCCTGCTTGTCCGCCTGCCTGCGGGCCCGCCGGCCTGCCTGAGCGCCCGGCTGCTGCCCGCCGCCGGGCTGGACGCTCGCCTGCCTGCCCGCTGGCCTCCCTGGCCACCCGCCGCCGGAGGCTCAGTGGCAGGTCCCGCCGCCCGGTTGGTCCGGGGGCCCGTGCTCCGCGAAGTACCGGAGCCGCTGCTCCACCCGCTCCACCAGCATGCGGATGTCTTCCTCGAAAAACTGGCTGGGCCGGTAACCCGGCAAGACCAGATCGACCTGCCAGCCGCCAAAGAAGGGGCTCACCGTCACCGTGGCCGAACGGCCGGACAGGTGCGCCTTGCCGTCAGCCACCCGCTCCAGGGTCAGGCCAAGGCGCTCCGCCATCGCCCGGGCAATCTCCTCCAGGGTCACGGACCGCAACCTCCTCATCCCGCTGTTTCATTTGATTAGATTCTTTTTGACTTCTGCTCCGGAAAAAGGGATTCCTGCCCCGGGGGCAACGGCCCCGCGCGGAGAAGCCCCGACCCGGCCGGGGTCGGGGCCGGCCTCTGCCACCGGCCTACCGGAGTTCCGTGGGCACCACCGCGTCGATCAGGCCGATGATCAGGCTGGCGAGCAGGGCTCCCATCGCCGTGACCCTGACCCCGGGCACCACGGCCCCCACGAGGTAGATGATCGCAGCCGTCACCAGAAACCCCACCAGCCCCCGGCGCTGGGGCGAGACCCGGGGGCCGAAGAGGCTCTCGGCCAGCCACCCCCCGGCAGCGATGGCCACCGCCGCGAGGAACGCCGTGCCGAACCCGGCCAGGGCAAAGTTCGGGAGCAACCAGTCCACGACCATGAGCACCAGGGCAGAGACGACAAACCGCACGATAGCTCCCAGCACGGTGGCCCACCTCCCAGGATGCTTAGCCGTAGTCTCCCCTCGGAAGGCGGGCCCATGCGTCCAGTTTTCCCTTGCCTGTGGCAAACCCCCATGCTAAAATGGGCGAGTGGAGGTGAGGTCGGTGGCCAATCACAAGAGCGCCTTGAAGGCAGCCCGGAAGGCGGCGGCCCGCGCGCTGCGGAACAAGATGTGGAAGTCCATGGTCAAGACCGCGGTCCGGAAGGTGCGGGAGGCCATCGCGGCCGGGAATGTCGCCGAAGCCCAGGTGCTGCTCAGCAAGGCCTTCAAGGTAATCGACAAGGCAGCCAGCAAGGGCGTGCTTCACGCCAACACCGCTGCCCGGAAGAAGGCCCGGCTGGCAAGAAAGCTGGCCGCTCTGCAGAAGTCGGCCTGAAGCCAGGCCACAGCCCACCTTCCACCGTACCGAACCGATTCGGTCTGACGGTTGGCTGGGAAATAACGAGGGGGTGCCCGGTCGGGCAGACCCCCTTCTCTGTTGCTGGTCGGTTGCTTGCCGCTCTTTCCACCAACAGGCCAGGGGGGAACCGTCGGGTTCGCCCCCTTTTTTTCGCTCCCGCCCCGCCGGTGCTGCTTCGGCGACGCCCGTTCTCTGCTACCACACCGGCCTCGTTCCGGCCCGGAGGGCGGCCAGTTCCATCAGCAGCGTCTCCAGGACCAGCTGCTCCTCCCCGCCCCGGGTCTTGAGGGCCACGTCGACCTCCAGGATCTGTTCCAGGGCCCGGACCAGGTCCTCCCGGTTGAACCGGCGGGCCTGGCGCATCAGCTTCTCCCAGTAATACGGGCGCTGCCGTCGCTCCTGGGCCGCCCGGGCCGGGGTGACCCCCTGGTCCGCCAGGGCCCGGGCCTCCAGCAGCCGGCGGAAATGACCGGCCAGCAAGGCCAGCAGCCGGAGCGGCGGCTCCCCCTGCCGGAGCATCTGGGACAGGAGGTGCACCGCTCTCCCCACCTGCCCCTCCGCCACCGCGTCGATGAGGTCGAAGACCTGTACCTGGGTCGCGCCGGAGACCAGGGTCAGCACCGGCTCCGGGCCGATCGCCTCCCCTTCGGTGTACAGCGCTAGCTTCTCCAGTTCCATCCCCAGGAGGGTCAGGTCGGTCCCCACCTTCTCCACCAGGATCCGGGCGGCTTCCGGATCGAGTTGCTTGCCCAGGCGCTGGGCCCGCACCTGGCACCACTGGGCCGCCTCCTCCTCCCCGGGCTGGCTGCAATCCACCACCACGCCGGCGGCCTCCACCGCCCGGTAGACCTGCCGGCGCCGGTCCGGCTCTCCGTCCACGGTGATCACCAGGCAGACGAAGGGCGCCGGCTGCCGGAGGTACGCCAGGAGCTGCTTCTCCTCCTCCCCCGCGGGGGGAACCGGTTCCCCTTCGGTCCCCTCTTCGCCGGGCCGCCCCCCGCGCCGGCTCGAAAAGAGCCCGCTCTTCCGCATCACCACCAACCGGCGGGCCGCCATCAGGGGCAGGGTCTGGACCAGGCCGAGGACCTGCCGAATCTGGTCCGGCCCGGCCTCCACCACGTGGTAATTGAAGGCCTCGGTCCCCGGAGGCACCAGTTGCTCCCGGAGCGCCGCCAGCAGCTCCTGTTCCAGGAGGGGCTGGCCGCCGTACAGCAGGTAGACCGGCGCGACCTGGCCCGCTGCGATGGCCGCAAGGGCTTCATGCTGCCGCAGGCTGCACACCCCCCGGAGGGGAACTTCGACCCCGGCCAGGAGAGTCCTCCCGCCGGCGCAGGGGCGGGCGGACCGGGCCGCAGGAGTGGGGAGGCTCAGCGGGGAATCGATTCCATCTGGGGGCTGAGGCACGGGCAGCTTCCCCAGCTGGAGGCGAAGTCGTGAAACGGGCACCCGCTATCATCGGACTTACCCTGATCTGTGCCCTCCTGTCCCTCGGGTTCGCTCACGCCGGACGGGTGGGCTGGCAACTGCTCCTGGCCTATCCCGGCACCGCCGGGACGCCGGCGCCGCCGGCACCGGCCACCGGAGCGCCGGCCCCCACCCTTTCTCCCGGGCCGCAGGTGGTGGCCATCCTGGTCGACGGCCTCAGCGCCCCGGACGCGGTCCGGCTCCCGACCCTGATGCACCTCGCCCGAACCGGGGCCTTCTACAGCCTCACGGGACCGGCACCGGCCTGGCCGGCCCCCCGTTGGGCAACGGTGCTCACCGGCCGTTCTCCTGCCGCCCATGGGATCCTGCTGGCGGCCGAGTTCTCCCCGCCCTCCGGGGAGAACTTCCCCGGGGCGGTGGCCGCTTCCGGCCGCCGGGTAGCGGCGGCCGGAAGCGAGGCTTTCCTGCGCATGGTGGAGCCCTGGGTGAACGCCGGTCAGTTCCCGATCCCGGCCGGATCCCAGGAGCCGGCGGACCCGGCCACCGCCGCCGGAACCCCGGACCCGGAGACAGCCGCTGTGGAGGCAGCCGGACAGGCCCTGGCCACCGGCGCGGACCTGGTCCTGATCCACCTGTCCGCCTCCGGGTCCATGCCCCGGGAGGAGTTCCTGGCCCGGACCGACAGCCTGCTCGCCCGGATCCTCGGCCGGGTAAGCCCCGGCCGGACCACCCTGGCGATCATCGGCACCTATGGGGCCGCCGGGGAAGACGGACCCGGCGACCCGGCCCAGCCCACGCCGCTGGTCCTCGCGGGCCCCCTGGCCGCCCCCGGCCGGGACCAGGGAGACCTCCGGGATGTGGCGCCCACCCTGGCCGGCCTCTTCGGCCTGGACCTGTCCGCAGAAGGCCGGCCCCTCTCCCTGGCTCTGGTCCCCGGGACGGACCCGGGGACTGCGGGGGAAACCGGCACCGGGGCCGGAGATGCGGCGGCGCCCCTCGCCGCCGCCCTGCAAGAGGCCTGGCAGGAGTACTGGGCCGCGGCCCGGCCCCAGGCCCGCCGGGTGCTGGCGCCGGCCCTCCTGGGGCTCGGGTACCTCCTCCTCACCCTGCGCCAGCCCCCGGGCCGGGTGCTGGCCGCCGCCACCCTCCTCCGCTTCCTCATCACCTGGGGGACCCTCGTGGCCCTGGGTCTCGGCCTGCGGCCGGACCTGCCGGCCCTGGCGTCCCCGGACGGGTCTCTCCTCCGGCGGATCGGGATCGGGGTGGTGGCCGGGATGGTCCCCGGCGCGATCCTGGTGGGCCTGTGGGCCGGGCACCGGGGCCGCCGCCCGGCGCAGGCGGCGCTTCTGGGCCTGCACCTCACCCTCTTGGGCCAGACGCTGATCTTCCTCAGCCAGTGCCCCGTCGTGCTCTACACCGGCTGGACAGCGCCCGTCCGGTGGCCCGGGTACAGCCACGCCATCCGCTTTTTCCTCGACGCGGCCCACGGCGCCATCCTGGGGCTCGCCGCCCCGGCCTGGGCCGCGGTGGCCGCCGGCACCGCCGCCCTCGCCGCCGGCGAGAGCCCGCCCCGGGAGCCGTCCCGGGGCCACCGGCCTCCCGAGGGAACCGGGCGGCCTACCAGGCCCCGAACCACCGGAACCGCCGGTCGG
The DNA here is from genome assembly GCA_003242505.1 of Bacillota bacterium. Taxonomy (GTDB): domain Bacteria; phylum Bacillota; class Sulfobacillia; order Symbiobacteriales; family ZC4RG38; genus ZC4RG38. Next base: position 11,496 of record QGUP01000007.1, on the reverse strand, counting down.
GCCACGGGTTCCCGGCGGTCGCCACGTAGAGCCGGACCCCGTCGGTGAGGAAGGAGACGGTGCCGTGGCGGTCGGTGCGGTAGGTCCGGTAACCCGCCTGCCGGAGCCGGTCGATCACCCAGGGCGACGGGTGGCCGTACCGGTTGTTGCCGACGGAGATGACCGCCACCGGGCCGCCCACCGCCTCCAGCCACTCCGGCCCCGTGGAGGTGGCGCTGCCGTGGTGGCCCACCTTCAGCACCGACGCCCGGACCGGCGCGCCCCCGGTGGCCAGCCGCGCCTCGGTCTCCCGGCCGATGTCCCCGGCCAGGAGAAACGCCTGGGCGCCGTAGGCGACGGAGAGCACCACGGAGGCCTCATTCCGGCTGATCAGCCCCTCCCTTCCGCCGGCGGGGCCCGCCGGAGGGGGATTGAGGACCTCCACCCGCACCCCGGGGGCGGGCTCCAGCCGCTCCCCTGCCGCCACGGCCCGGACCGGGATCTTCCGGCTCTCGGCCACCGCCAGCAAGGCCGCCTGGCCCGACCCCGTCCCGGCCCCGGCGGACACCCAGATCTCCCCCACCGGCACCGCCGCGGCCACCGCGGGGAGCCCGCCCACATGGTCCTGGTCCGGGTGGGTCACCACCACCCAGTCGAGCCGCCGGATTCCCTGCCGGCGGAGAAAGGGGACCACCCGCTGCCGGCCGGCGTCAAAGGGCACGCCGGCCTCCACTCCAGCCCCGCCGCCGTCGACCAGCATCGTCCGCCCGCCCGGGAACCGGACGAGGACTGCGTCCCCCTGCCCCACGTCGAGGAAATGGACCTGAAGCCCCTGGTCACCCCCGGGGAGGCCCAGGGTGGACAGGTGGCCGCCCACCCCCCATGCCAGGGGCAGGGCCGGAGCCAGGAGCGCTGCCACCGGGAGGCCGATCCGTCTCCAGGTGCCGGGGCGGAGCACCGCCGACCGGCCCCGGCCGGCGGCACGGAGGAGGACGTCCGCCACCCGGTCCCGGGCCCACCAGGCGCCCAGCAGCCCGTACCAGAGGACCACCCCGGGCCAGGGCAGGGGCGGCACCTGCAGGAAGGCGCCCGGGGCATGGGACCAGGCGACCACCGGATGAACCAGGAGGTCGAGGAGCCACCCCGCCGCGGCGAGGACCGGGCCGCCCAAGGGCGGCAGCACCAGCCCGGCCAGAAGCCCGCCGGCACCCACCAGCACCGCCGCCTCCGCGGCCACCGCCACCCACAGGTTGGCGATGGGGGAGATCAGGGTGAGCGCGCCGAAACGGTGGAGGAGCAAGGGCTCCACCGCCGCCCCGGCGGCCAGGGTGACCGCCAGGGGCCCGGCCATGGGCCCCGGCACCCGGGCCTGGAGCCACCCCTCGAGGGGCCTGGCCAGGGTGAGGATCCCCAGGGTGGCCGCAAAGGACAGCTGGAACCCCAGGTCGAAGAGCAGGCCCGGCCGCCAGGCCAGCAGGAGCAGCCCGGCCACTGCCAGGCTGTTCAGCCCCTGGGCGGGGCGACCCTGGGCCTCCCCCAGGTAGAGGAGGGTGGCCATCAGCGCCGCCCGGGCCACCGGCGGCTCCCCTCCCGCCAGGAGACAATAGCACCAGGCGACCCCGATGGAGAGGACCGCGGCCCACCGGGGGCCAAGGCCGAGCCAGCCCGCCAGGCGGCGGAAAGGCATGACAACAAAGGCCACGTTGGCCCCGGAGGCCGCGAGGACGTGGAGGACCCCCGTCCGGCGGAAGGCCTCCTCCCACTCCGGCGGAATCGCCTCCCGCCAGCCCAGGAGAAGGCCCGCCAGCAGCCCGGCCTGCCGGGGCGGCAGGGCCTCCCCGAGTTGAGCCAGAAACCGTTCCCGGGCGGAGAGGGCCAGGGCAAGGGGCCAGGGGAGCCGCCCCTTCCCCAGGGAAACGGGTGGGCTGCGCAGCTCCATCTTGAGGAAGATGCCCTGGCGAGCCAGGTACTCCCGCCGGTCGAACTGCCCCGGCCAGTTGGCCCGCTCCGGCATCTCCAGCCGCCCCGCGACCTCCACCCGGTCCCCTTCCCGGGGCAGAGAGTCCGGGGTCCGGCCCCGGGGCAGCCGGTACCGGAGCCAGACCCGCCCCTGGGCCGACTGCCAGCCCGCCGGCGGCTGCCCCGGCCGGGTCCCTGCCGGTGTTGGGGCGGATCCCGCCGGCGGCCCTGCCGGCTCCTCCGATGCTCCGGCGTCTTCCTTCCCTGGGAGGGATCCCTCCGGGAGGGATCCCTCCCAGTGGGAGCGGATCGCCTCGACCGCGAGGACGGCCTCCCACCGGTCCTCTTCCCGGCGCACCTCCCGGAGGGTGCCCACCAGTTCCACAGGACGGTCCAGCCACTGACCCAGAGGCCCCGGCCCCCGGTAGCGGAGCCACCCGTACCGCAGGGCACCGGCCCCGGCCACCGCCAGGAGCAGCCAGGCCAGCCGGCGGCTCCCCTGGCGACTGGCCCCGGCGGCCACCAGCCCCACCAGGAGGACCGCTGCCGCCACCACCGGGTGGGGGCGGGCGGCCTGGGCGGCCCCGATGCCAAGGGCCAGGGCCACGGCCATGGCCGGGATGGGACGCTGCACGGCGCACCGGCTCCCTTCTGCCACAAACCCGGGCGGTCACCCGCCCGGATGCCCCCGGACGGCGCCGGGTCGGAGCGCCCCGGGGCGGCGATACTCCCGCGAGGGGTGACAAACGTGAAGATCGGCTGCCATCTGAGCATCAGCAAGGGTTTCAAGGCCGCAGCGGAAGCGGCGCTCCAGCTCGGCGGCCAGTCCTTCCAGTTCTTTACCAAGAATCCCCGGGCCTTCCGGGGCAGGGGCCCCCAGGATGGCCCCGAAGGGGTGGCCCTGTGCCGGGAGCACGGCCTGGTGGCCGTTGCCCACGCTCCCTACGTCACCAACCTCTCCACCCCGGATCCGGAGCTCCACGAGATCACTGTCCAGTCCCTGGTGCAGGACCTGCGGATCGCGGAAAGCTGCGGGGCCATCGGGCTGGTGGTCCACTGCGGCAAACACCTGGAGAAGGGGGAAGAGTACGGGGTCGCCCGGATGGTGGAGACCCTGGACCGGATCCTGGCGGAGTACGAGGGTCCCGTGCCGATCCTGCTGGAGAACACCGCGGGGCAGGGGTCGGAGCTGGGCACCGACCTCGAGGAACTCCTCCGGATCCGGGACCGGGTGGCCCAGAAGGACCGGATCCGCTTCTGCTTCGACACCTGCCACGCCTTCGTCGCCGGCCAGTACGATCCCGAGGACTGGGAGCGGTACGCCCAGCGGATGCGGGAGACCGGGTACCGGGACCTCCTGGTGGCCGTCCACCTGAACGACGCCAAGGCCCCCCGGGGCAGCCGCCGGGACCGGCACGAGAACCTGGGGAAGGGCTACATCGGCGAGGCAGGGCTCACGGCTATCCTCCAGTCTGACATCTTCGCCGGCCTGCCGGTGGTCCTGGAGACGCCGGTAAACGCCCAGGAAGAATACGGCCCAGAGATGGCCTACGCCCGGAAGCTCGCCGGCATCGCCTGAGCCGCGGCCCCGCTGCCCAATCGGGCCCCGCAGCCTCTGGCTCCGATGCCCTTCACCGCACCTCCACCCGGTCCCGGATCTCGGCCAGCCGGGACGGGCCGATGCCGGGCACGGCCAGCAGGTCCTCGACCCGCCGAAAGCCTCCGGTGGCCTGCCGGTGCTCCAGGATCCGCCGGGCCAGTTCCGGGCCGATCCCCGGGAGGGTCATCAGATCCTCGGCCGTGGCCCGGTTCAGGTTTATCCGCCCCGTACTGCTCCCCGGCCCGGAGCCCGAACCGCCCCCCGGGCCGTGGTGGGCCCCCAGGGCAGCGGGAGGCGGGCCGCCGGCCCCTTCCAGGTCCGCGGCCCGGGGGACATAGACCTTCTCCCCGTCCTGGAGCGCCGCGGCCAGGTTGAGGGCGTCCGGAACCGCCTCCGGCAAGGGCCGGGCCGCCGCCACCGCGTCGTGGACCCGGGCTCCCGGCGCCAGCCGGTAGACCCCGGGTGCCGCCACGGCCCCGCTGACGTGGACCACGATCTCCCCGGCCTCCGGCCCAGTGCCGGAGGCCGCCTTGTTGGCTGCGAGCCCCGGTCCGGCGGCTCCTCCGGCGGAGCCCGGGCCAGTCCCGGACTCCGCCGGGGCCGCGGCCCCGAGGGTCTGCGCCGGCCCCGACAGCCCGGCGGCGAGGACCGTCGCCCCGGCCTCCACCGGCTCCCACCGCTGCCTCTGGTAGCCCAGGGCAAGGGCCGCCAGGCCCACCAGGACGATGGCGGCTCCCGCCAGCCATCGCTGCCAGGGCTGCCAGGCCATCTTCTTCCCTCCACTCCACTCCTCCGCCACCCGGCATACCCCCTCCCCGAAGGATGAGGTTCGCCCTTCCCACGGGTTTTCCTTCCAATTTCTGGCACGACGGGCCAGTCGGCGCCCTGTTCGCCTTACCGGGGCCGGGGTCCGGCGCCGCTGGCAACGTCGGGATGCGAAAACCCGCCGCGACCTCCAGGCGGGAGCAGGAATTTATGGGATTCACATCCAACCTTGGATCGGAAACCCTGGCCCGATGAGGCGGACCGTGCCCGGGTGGTGAGCGGGGGCCGACCTGCGGCGGCCCGCCGGCCGTGCTCCGGACCGCCGCCGACCAGGGACGAACCCCGGGGAGGATGAGAAGATGACGGGTGCGATCTTCTTCCTTGGCTGCCATGCCAACAGCCGTCTGGCGGACCAGGTGGTCAGGAGCCTGGCCCGGGAACTGGGCGTCGGCCCCCGGGGCCCGGCTGTTCTCTCCGCCCTGGACCCGATGGGAGGCCGAGGGACCCTCGTTGATCTGACGGAAACCGTGATCCCGTATCCCCCCGCGGAGATGCAGAGCTTCACCCGGGACGAGGCGGAGGAGCTGGCCGCCTCCCTCCTCCCCCGGCACAGCGCCGTGGTGGCTGCCTGCCGCCTGGCCGGCGCTGGAGAACTGCCCCAGGCATGGGTCAGCGTCGCGGACCACTTCCTGCTCCTGCTTCCCTCCGACCGGAGCGCGGTGGTCCAGGTCCAGGAGTGGCTGACCGCCTGGCGGGATCAGGGCCTCCCCCGGCCTCACCTTCTCGTGGAGGAGCCCGATCTTCCCGGCGACAACCTGCCGCCGGAAGAGGTGGCCGGCCACCTGGGACTGGACCTGCTGGCGGTGATCCACCCGGAGGCCGCCGCCCCCGACGCCGGACTGCAGCGGCGACTGGAACTCCGGGCCCGGCTGCAGGTGGCCCTGGCCGTGGACCATTCTCCAGCCCGGGAACGGGACGGGATCGATGCCGACGCCCTCCTCGTCGCCGGGACCCCCACCGGGTCCGCTGCCCCAGTCCTCTCACCCGACGGCATCTCCGGGACCGAGGCCCGGTCCGGCGCCGAACCGGCGTCCGACGAGGCCACCGTCAGCATGGTGGAACAGGTCCGGCTCCTGGAGGAGTTGGAACGCCAGCGGCGTGAGACCGTCCAGGAAAAGCAGGCCCAGTCCGCCGCGGTGGCCGAGACCCTGGCGCGGCTGCGGGCCGCCGCCCGGGAACAGGAGGCAGACCTGGAGCTGATCCAGCTGGCCCGGCAACTGATCGCCGCAGTGACCCACCTGGAAGCCCTGGAGCGCCGGGAGACCAGACTGACGGCCCAGATGCGGGAGCTGGCCCTAATGGTCCGCCGCTGGCTGGAAGGGCTGGTGGAGGTATCGCCCGGCAGACCGGTGGACGAGTGGGTGGAATGACCGCCCGGCAAGGAAGGGAAGCAGCAAACAGGCAAAGGGAGGCAGAAAAAGGGCGAGGCGGGAGCCAGATCCCGCCTCGCCTGAAAGGTCCTCTGGCCAGTCGCTCCTGGAGGGCCCCTTGCCCGACCCGTCACCGAACCACGATATTGACCAGCCGGCCCGGGACCACCACCACCTTCTCGATCTCCTTGCCGGCGATGTGCGGCTGCACCCGCTCCGCGGCCAGGGCCGCGGCCCGGATCTCCTCCTCGGTGGCGCTCACCGGCACCTGGATCCGGTCCCGGACCTTGCCGCTCACCTGCACGGCGAGCTCCACCGTCTCCACCGTCAGCGCCGCCTCGTCGTAGGCGGGCCAGGGCTGCAGGTGGACGCTCTCCGTATGCCCCATCTGGTGCCACAGCTCCTCCGCGAGGTGCGGGCAGAAGGGGGCGATGAGCAGCACCGCCTTCTCCACGGCCTCGGCCAGTACCGCGGGGTTCTGCCGCTCCTCCGGCACCTGGGAGCGGTAATCGTAGACGGCGTTCACCAGTTCCATCAGGCTGGCGATGGCGGTGTTGAAGCCGAACCGGTCGGCGAGGTCCGCGGTCACTTTCCGGATGGTGCCGTGGACCACCCGGCGCAGGGCCTTCTCCGCCTCCCCCAGGGCCTCGGGCCGCAGCGCCGCCTGCCGGTCCATCCCCCGGGCCCGCTCCAGGATCGGCAGGGCCGACCGGACCATCCGGTAGAACCGGTTGACGAACCGGGCCGCGCCCTCGATCCCCTCGTCGCTCCACTCCAGGTCCCGTTCCGGCGGGGCGGCGAAGAGGATGAAGAGGCGGCAGGCATCGGCCCCGTACCGGTTGATCATCTCCTCGGGGCTCACGACGTTCCCCTTGGACTTGGACATCTTGGCGCCGTCCTTCAGCACCATGCCCTGGGTCAGCAGGTTGGTGAAGGGCTCGTCAAAGCCCAGGTACCCCATGTCCCGGAGGGCCTTGGTGATGAAGCGGCTGTAGAGCAGGTGGAGCACCGCGTGCTCGACGCCGCCGACGTACTGGTCCACCGGCAGCCAGTAGTCGACCTTCGCCCGGTCAAAGGGCGCCCGGTCGTTCTGCGGGTCGGCAAAGCGCAGGTAGTACCAGGAGGAGCAGATGAAGGTGTCCATGGTGTCGGTCTCCCGCCGGGCGGGGCCGCCGCACTGGGGGCAGGTGGTGTTGACAAAGCCCTCGTGCCGGGCCAGCGGCGAGGCGCCCTTCCCGGTGAAGACCAGGTCCTCCGGCAGCAGCACCGGCAGGTGGGACTCGGGCACCGGCACCGTGCCGCAACGGTCGCAGTAGACGATGGGGATCGGCGCCCCCCAGGCCCGCTGCCGGGAGATGAGCCAGTCCCGGAGCCGGTACTGGACCTTCCGGCGGCCGATGCCCTTCTCCTCCAGGTAGGCGATGACCCGCTCCTTCCCCTCCTCGCTGGGCAGGCCGTCGAAGGGGCCGGAGCTCACCATCACCCCGGGCTCCGCATAGGCCTCGGCCATGGTGGCCGGGTCCAGGTCCCCCGCGGGGTTCTGGATGACCACCCGGACCGGCAGGCCGTACTTCCGGGCGAACTCGAAGTCCCGCTGGTCGTGGGCAGGCACCCCCATCACCGCGCCGGTGCCGTACTCCATCAGCACGTAGTTGGCCACCCAGATGGGCACCCGGTCGCCGGAGAGGGGGTTGATGCAGTACGCGCCGGTGAAGAGCCCCTCCTTCTCCCCGCCCTCTGCGGTCCGCTCAATCTCGCTCTGGTTGCGGACCCGCTCCCGGAAGGCCCGGACCGCCTCTGCCTCCGGCCGGCCGGCGATGAGCTTCTCCACCAGGGGATGCTCAGGGGCCAGGGCCATGAAGGTGACGCCGTAGAGGGTGTCCGGCCGGGTGGTGAAGACGGTGATGGGATCGCCGGTCTCTTCGACGGTAAAGGTCACCTCGGCCCCCTCGGACCGGCCGATCCAGTTCTCCTGCATCACCCGGACCCGCTCCGGCCAGCCCGGCAGTTTCTCCAGGTCCGCCAGGAGTTCATCGGCGTACCGGGTGATCCGCAGGAACCACTGCTCCAGTTCGTTCCGGGTCACCGGGGAGTCGCAGCGCCAGCACCGGCCGCCCTCCACCTGCTCGTTGGCCAGCACCGTCTCGCAGGAGGGGCACCAGTTGACCGGGGCCTTCTTCCGGTACGCCAGCCCGTGCTTGTACAGCTGGAGGAAGATCCACTGGGTCCAGCGGTAGTAGTCGGGCCGGCAGGTATAGACCGCCCGGTCCCAGTCGTAGGAGTAACCCAGGGCCTTGAGCTGCTCCGTCATCTCGGCGATGTTGGCCCAGGTCCACTTGTCCGGGGCCACCCCGTGCTGGATGGCGGCGTTCTCCGCCGGCAGGCCGAAGGCGTCATAGCCCATGGGATGGAGGACGTTGTACCCCCGCATCCGCCGGTACCGGGCGATGGCGTCCACGATGGTGTAGTTCCGGACATGGCCCATGTGGATCTTCCCCGACGGATACGGGAACATCGCCAGGGCGTAGTACTTGGGGCGGGACGGGTCCTCGGCCACCTTGTAGATCCCGGACCGTTCCCACTCCCGCTGCCAGCGGGGCTCCACTTCCTTGAAGTTGTACCGTTCCTCCGCGCTCAACCGCGGTCCCTCCCTGCCAACCTCGGAAAACCTTTCCGAAAAACCCAAAGAAAAATTCCCGTCCCTGACCAGGGACGGGAGACCTGCTCCCGCGGTACCACCCTAGTTGAGCCGCCCCCTGGCCTGCCCGCAGCAAGCCCGTCAGCGGCCCCACTCTGAGGGCTTAACGCGCCCCACACGGCCGCAGCTACTGCCCCGCCCCGCCGCTGGCCGCGGCCCGAGCAGGGGTTCACCCGGCAGCTCCGGGGGGAGGTTCGACCCGGCCCGCCCACCGCCTCGCACCGGCCGGCGGCTCTCTGGAAGGCCGCCCGGGCCTACTGGTCCCCGTCATCGCCGCTCCCGGATTGTACCTCCTATTATGCAGAGGTGGATGCCCGTCGTCAAGAAACCCGGGGCCGGGCAGCCAGCGCTGCCCGGCCCCGACGCGGCTGCGGCGCGCAGGGGCGGTCAGTGGGAAGCCGCCATCCCCTGCCGCTCCACCTCCGGCGCGTCGCCCCACAGCCGCTCCAGGTTGTAGAAATCCCGCTCCTCCGGGTTGAAGACGTGGATGACCACCGAACCGTAATCCAGGAGAATCCAGCGTCCGCTCTGGTAGCCCTCGACGTGGTGCCGGTCTACCCCCAGCTCTCCCAGCTTCTCTTCCAGGTAATCCGCCATCGCCCGGGCCTGAATCGGGTTGTTGGCCGTGGCGATGACGAAGTAATCGGTGACCGGGGTCAGGGCCCGCAGGTCCAGGACCCGCACATCCCGGCCCTTCCTGTCCTCCAGAAGCTGAGCCGCCAGTTGCGCCAGCTGGGCGGACGTCAAATCGGCATTCTCCTTTCCATACAAGGCATTAAGTTCGTGTATCTTATTGTATTCCCTCTCCAGCCTGTCGTTCCTCCCTCTGGCCCTGCCGTCTTTGTAGCCCTGCCTTCTCCGGTCCCGGTCAGACCCGGGCCGGGGTCCCGGTCAGACCCGGGCCGGCGACGGCGCCGCCTGCCCGGCCGACTGTACCCGGCTCAGAAGCCAGTTCCGGGTCTCCACCGTCTTCAGGTGGATCCGCCGCCCGGTCCGGATCAGGTAGGTGAGGGTGTGGTCGAGCCCCGTCAGCATCCCCAGGCTCAGGTCCTTCCAGGCGGCCGCCCGGATCTCCTCGACCCCCGGGAACCGCCGGGTCGGCTCAATCAGATCCGCAAGCCAGATGATCTGGTCCAGGAGGGACATCCCCGGGGTGCCGGTGGTGTGCCACCGGATGGCGGAAAGCACCTCCGGGTCGGTGATCAGCCCCTCCTCCTCCAGGAGCGCGGCCCCCACCGACCCGTGGAGGAGTTCGGGATTCTCCTCCTCCGCGAGGTCGATGATGAGGCCAAAGCGGCGCCCCAGGCTGAGGAGCTCCTCCGGCGGCAGGGCCTTGGCGTAGTCGTGCATCAGCGCCGCCGCCCGCACCCGGTCCGGGTCGCCGCCGTACTTCCGGGCCAGGTCCAGGGCGGTCTCCACCACGCCGTAGACGTGGGGCAGCCGGTCCATGGGGACTCGCCGCCGCATGGCCGCCTCAAGCCGCGGGAAGTCAAACACCGGGATCCCCCCTCGGAACCGGTTTCACTTCCCTTCGGAGCCGGTTTCACTGTACCAGAGCCGGCGCGCCGGCGTCAATCGGGCTGGTACAGCCGGTGTTCCCGGATATAGGCAGCCACGGCATCGGGCACCAGGTACCGGAGGGGATAGCCCTGCCGGGCCCGGTCCCGCAGGTCCCGGCCGGCGACGGCCACCCCCGGGATGGCGAGGATCTCCACCCGACCGGCCAGTTCCGGCCCGAGCCGGCGCCGGAGGGCCTCCCACTGGGCCAGGTCCGTGCCCGGCCGGGTGACCGCGAGGATCGGCCAGCGCCGGAGGAGGGTGGGGTAGTCCCGCCACCTCTCGATCTCCAGCACGGCGTCGAGGCCGGCGATGAAGAGGAGGGTGGCGCCGGGATACTCCCGGCTGAGGAGCGAGAGGGTATCGACGGTGTAGTGGGGGCCGGGCCGGTCGATGTCCACCCGGCTGACGGCAAAGGCGGGATTGTCCGCCACCGCCAGCTCCACCATGGCCAGCCGGTGGTGGGCCGGGGTGATGGGCCGCCCCGCCTTGAGGGGGTTCTGCCCCGCGGGGACGAAGATCACCCGGTCCAGCCCGGCCAGGTGCAGGGCCCCCATGGCCGCGGCCAGGTGGCCGTAGTGAATCGGGTCAAAGGTGCCCCCAAAGACGCCGATCCGCTCCCCCATCGGTCCCTCCTCCATCGATCCGGAACCCCCGCCCCGGGCCACATCCCTCGAGCGCCCGCACCTCACTCGATGTCGCTGGTCAGTTCGAACTGGACCCCCCGGATCTCCACGGTGTCGCCGTCCACCGCGCCCCGCCGCCGGAGGGCCTCCTCCACCCCCATCCGGCGGAGGATGACGTGGAAGCGCCGGACCGCCTCCTCGTTGTTCCAGGGGGTCATGGCCACCAGCCGCTCCACCTTCCGGCCCCGGACCATCCAGACCGCGTCCGGCCGCCGCTCGATCCGGATCTCGTCGGGGTCCTCGGCCCGGTAGACCCGCTCCACCACCGGCTCCGGGTTCCGGGCCAGCATCGCCTCGTACTGCTCGATGGCCGCGGCGGCCGCCAGGATCAGCTCCCGGATCCCCTGCCCCGTCACCCCGGAGATGGGGTAGACCGGGTACCCCCGGCGCTCCAGGGCCTCCCGCACCCGGGGCAGGTTCTGCTGGGCGTCGGGCAGGTCCATCTTGTTGAAGGCGACCAGCATGGGCCGCTCCAGGAGCCGGGGGTTGTAAAGCTCCAGTTCCTTGAGGATGGCGTCAAAGTCCGCCAGCGGGTCCCGCCCCTCGGTGCCGGCGCCGTCGAGGACGTGGATCAGCACCCGGGTCCTCTCGATGTGCCGGAGGAACTGGTCCCCCAGCCCCACCCCCTGGTGGGCCCCCTCGATCAGTCCGGGGATGTCGGCCATCACAAAGCTCCGGCCCTCCCCCACCTCCACTACCCCCAGCACCGGGGTGAGGGTGGTGAAGGGGTAGTCCGCGATCTTGGGCCGGGCGGCGCTCACCCGGCTCAGGAGGGTGGACTTGCCGGCGTTTGGGTAGCCCACCAGGCCGCAGTCGGCCATG
>QGUP01000255.1 GCA_003242505.1 Bacillota bacterium | reverse complement strand
ACCCACGGTGAGATTCCGGACGTTGCGGCCTACCCCATGCTGGACCTGGCGGATGTGACGGAACTGGAGGCGCAAGTCCTCCAGAGGGCCACGGTCACCGTCGGCGGCACGGAGACCCTGGACGGGGTCACCACCACCCGGCTGGATATCCGCATCGCCCCGGAGGCCTTCGCGGACCTCTTCCGGGATCCGCTGGGCAGCCTGGGGAATGCCGTGAGCGGTGAGGCCGACATCGCCGTCGACCGGTATCTCCTCAGCCTCTGGGTCGACCCGGACGGGTACGTCCGGAAGCTCACCTTCGACCTCAGGGTGCAATTGGTGGTGCGGGATCCGGAGCTGCCGGAACCCGTCACCCTGGTGGAGACGGGCACGGGTGAATTCCACTTCTCTCCCGTCTCCGAGCCCATCGCCTGGCCGGAGTCCCCGGAGGCCTTCCTCCAGGGCCAGGAGTAAACACCACATCGCCCTGGAAGCGGCCCTGCCGGATCCGTCCGGCAGGGTCGCTTTTTTGACTAGGCCACTTCTTGGCGCCCGCCGGGGCGCGGACAGGGCTCCAGGCTTTCGGCAAGGACCTTCCAACTCCTTTGGGTATCCTTGGGCAGGAATCGTGCATCGATTGCCGAATGGCTTTAGATGCATAACGCTTCTGAGGAAGAGGGGGATGTTGATCTGTGCGCCGAGTGTGGATCTTCCTGCTCACCCTGGCCCTGCTAGTTTTCCAGGCTGTGCCGGCCCTGGCGGAGAGCGGAATCCGGGTCTTCGTGGATGGGACTGAGGTCCAGACTGACGTGGCCCCGTTCATCCATGAGGGCCGGACCCTGGTGCCGCTCCGGGCCCTGGGGGAGGCCCTGGGATTCGCCGTTGATTACGACGATGCGGAGCGGCGCATTACCCTCGTCCGGGGCGAGACCACCCTGGTGCTCTGGGTCGACTCCACCCGGGTCCTGGTGAACGGCCGGGAGGCCACCATTGACGTACCGGCCCTGGTCCGGGATGGCCGCACCTTCGTCCCGGTTCGCTTTGTGGCCGAGCAACTGGGGGCCGAGGTGGAGTGGGACGGCGTACAGGTGAAGGTCACCCGGCCGCAGGCTGATGTGGCCGTACCGGCGGAACCGGCGGAGCCCGTTGCCGAAGAGCCCGCTGCGGAGCCGGCGCAGCCGGCGATGGACCCGGAGGCCAGGGCGCTTCTGGAGAAGATCCAGGCCGCCGGGCAGGAGAACCCGGACGGGAAGCTGTCCGGCTGGATGGAGATGGATGTCGCCATCTCCGGCGCCATCGGCGAGCAGGCCACGACCGTCTACGGCGAGTTTAGCGGCCACATCTACCAGGGCGAGATGCTGGTGGCCATGACTGCCACCATGACCGTCCCGGAGATTGGGGAGCAGACCCTGGAGTTCCTCATGGCCGGCCGGGACGGCACCCTCTACCTTTACGATGCCCAGACCGGCACCTGGACGGAGTCCGGGCCCTATGACCCCGGTGACCTGTCCCAGGTCAGCCAGATTCCGGGTATGGAGCTGCCCGACCTGAAGGCCCTCCAGGAAGAGCTCCTCGCGGGCGCCACGGCCACCATCGTGGGCACCGAGGAGGTGGACGGCGTCCGCACCACTCGGCTCGACGTCCAGCTTTCGCCGGAGGCCGTCAACCGCCTGGTGGGCAAGCTCGTCCAGGTTGAGCTGGCGGAGCTTGCCACCGAGGTCACCTTCGACCGGTACAGCTTCAGCCTGTGGGCTGACGCCGACGGGCAGGTTCGGAAGATGACCCTGGTCATGGACCTGAAGATGGTGATCGAGGATCCGGTGGCCGGGCCTATCACCATCACCCAGTCGGCCCAGAGCGAGTTCCGCTTCGTCCCCGTCTCCGAGCCCATCGACTGGCCGGAGTCCCTGGAGGCCTACTTGCAGAGCCAGGGTGAGGCCGGCGCCGGCGAGGCCACCGGCGACACCGAGGGCGACGCCGCCGGGGAGAACTCCTGAACCAGGGTCCCACCTGGCCATCGGCCGGAGCGCGGCCTGGCCATCCACACGGCCATCGATACGGCCCTGCCGGGCGGGTCCGGCAGGGCCGTTCTCCTGTTTCCTCCCCGCTGTGGTAGAATACAAGCGTGTCTGTTGGCGCCAAGGCTTACCCGAAGGTGAGGCGGGCACCTGTGGCCGAGGTTGTTGGCACTGCGCGACTGACCTCCTTTGAGGCAGTCCGTGACAAGCTGTTCCCCATGCTGCTGCCGCCCAGGCGGGTGGAGAGCCTGGGGCAGGGGCAGATGGTGGCCCGGCTCCTGGCCGAGGGTCTGGCGGTGGCCTACGTGGAGGACATGGGCCCCAACGAGATCCGGTACGTCACCTGGGGGGACCTGCAGCTCTGGGGCATCGGCCCGGACGGCCTGCACCAGGTGGCCCTCTGGAACCTCCAGGAGCAGTCCCGGCCCCTTTTCCCGGTGGTGATGAATCCCCCGGACCGGAAGGACCCGATGTTCATCTGGATGGTGGGGGATGGGTACGACGCCAGCCGGCTCCTGCTCCACGACTGGCTGGCCGAGGTCGCGGCTCAGGTGGCCGGCGACCTGGTCCTGGCGGTGCCGGAGCGGCACTGGCTGGTGGCCACGGGCAGCGCCAACCCCACCAAACTGGCCGCCATTCGCCGACTGACCCGGGAGAAGCACGACGCCTCCGTTTTCCCCATCAGCCCCCACCTCTACGTCTGGCGGGGGGACCGGCTCGAGGTCCTGCCCGAGTAGCGCCCGAACAGCGCCGGTATGTGCCGGTATGTACCTGCCCCGGCGGCCAGGAGGGCCATCCGGGGCCGGGGACGGGATGTGTGCACAGCCTACTAGAGGGCGAGGCCGCCGGTGGCGAGGAGCAGCACCAGCACCAGGACGATCAGCAGGGTAGGGTTGATCTGGTTGGAAATCTGCACGGGGGCTTCACCTCCCTTATGAAACCTACGCGCCGGCCTTTCGAAGGGTGACGGTAAGCCCGGCCGCCGTTCGGGTGCCTTTGTCAACTTGATGCCAACCGATGCCGGGAGGATGCGGTTTGACCGAGGAGCGGATCCTCTCTCAGCTCGCCCGGGAACTGAACCTGCGGCCGGGGCAGGTGCGGAACGCCGTCGCCCTCCTGGACGAGGGCAATACCATCCCCTTCATCGCCCGGTACCGGAAAGAGGCCACCGGGGAGATGAAGGAGGACCAGCTCCGGGCCCTGGCGGAGCGACTCTCCTACCTCCGGAACCTCGAGGCCCGCAAGGCTGAAGTCATCCGGCTGGTGGCCGAGCAGGGGAAGCTCACCCCTGAGTGGCAGGCCCAGGTGGAGGCCGCCGCCACCCTGGCGGAGGTGGAGGACCTCTATCGCCCCTTCCGGCCCAAACGCCGGACCCGGGCGACCATCGCCCGGGAGAAGGGGCTCGAGCCCCTGGCGGACCTGCTCCTCAATCCCCCGCCGGGGGCCGCCTCCCCGGAGGAGGTGGCCGCGCCCTTCGTCGACCCGGAGAAGGGCGTGGCGGACGTGGCCGCGGCCCTGGCCGGCGCCCGGGATATCCTCGCGGAGCGGATCGCCGACGACGCCGAGGTGCGCAAGCTCGCCCGGGACCTCACCGCCCGGGAAGGGGTGCTGGTCAGCAAGGCCACCGGCGGCGGCGAGCGGGCCGAGGAGTTCGAGATGTACTTTGACTACCGGGAGCCGGTGGCGAAGGTGCCGCCCCACCGGGTCCTGGCCCTCAACCGGGGGGAGCGGCTGGAGGCCCTCCGGGTGACCATCGAGGCGCCGGTGGAGCGGATCCTGGAAGGCATCCGGGAGCGGTGGCTCCGCCGGCCGGAGGCTGGCTCCGGCGACCCCTTTACCGCCCAGGTGGAAGCGGCCCTGGTCGATGCCTACAAGCGGCTCATCGCCCCGGCTATTGAGCGGGAGGTCCGGTCGCTTCTCACCGAGCGGGCGGAGGAGCAGGCGATCCGGGTCTTCGGGGAGAACCTGCGGCACCTCCTGCTCCAGCCGCCGGTCCGGGGGTACACCGTCATGGGCATCGACCCCGGCTACCGCACCGGCTGCAAGGTCGCGGTGGTGGATGAGACCGGCAAGCTGTTGGAGACCGCCACGGTCTACATCACCGCCGCCTCCCCGGAGAAGGTCGCCGCCGGGGAGGAGACCCTCATCGAACTTCCCCGGCGCCACGGGGGGGGCCTGG
>QGUP01000254.1 GCA_003242505.1 Bacillota bacterium | reverse complement strand
CCGGCCGGCCGCTTCCGGAAGAGGAGCGGGTCGCCCGGATCCTCCGGGAGCACGGCTACCCGCCGGTCTCCGACAGCGCGCCGGTGGAGGTGGGGGTCTGATGGGCGGCATCGCCGGCGCCGTGGTGGAGGGGGACGGTGCGGCGCGGCCCGGCGGAGTCTCCGTCGACGCCTTCCTGGACGCCATGCCCTGGCGGGGGCCCGCCGGCCGGGGACGGGCCGAGGGGCCCGGGGGCGGCATCGGCCACCTGCTGGTGCCGGCGGACGGCCTGCCGCCGGGCCATCCGCCCGTCGCCAACGAGGACGAAACCCTCTGGGCCGTCCTCGACGGCAGGATTCTCAACCGTGAGGAACTGGTGGCCCGGCTCCAGAGCCACCGGCTCCGTACCCCCGCCGACGCCGAGGTGGTCCTCCACCTTTTCGAAGAGGAGGGCCCCCGGTGCCTCCGCCGGCTCCGGGGCCCCTTCGCCCTGGCGGTCTGGGATCGCCGGGGGCGGATCTTCCTCGCCCGGGACCCCCTGGGGGTCAAGCCCCTCTACTGGGCCCGGGGGCCCGGGGGGCAGGTGCTCTTTGCCTCAGAGATGAAGGCCCTCCTGGGGGTGACAGACCAGGTGGCCGAGTTTCCCCCGGGCCACTGGTACCGGACCGGGGCGGGGCTCCACCGGTGGTACCGGTGGCCCAAGGGGCCGGAGCCGGTCCGGGACCCGGCGGCGGCCATCGCCCTGGTGCGCCGGCGGCTGGTGGAGGCGGTGGACCGGTGCCTCGCGGCCCCGGTGCCGGTGGGGGTCTTCCTCTCCGGGGGTCTCGACTCCAGCCTGGTGGCGGCGGTGGCCCGGCGGCTCGCCGGGCCGGGGCTGAAGACCTTCGCCGTGGGCATGGCGGGATCGCTGGACCTGGCCATGGCCCGGCGGGTCGCGGCCTACCTCGGCACCGACCACCACGAGTACGCCTACACCCCGGAAGAGGTCCGGGCCGCGCTGCCCCGGGTGATCGACCACCTGGAGAGCTTCGACGTGCCCCTGGTGCGGAGCGCCGTCGGCACCTACTTTGCCGCGGCCCTGGCCAGCCGGCACGTGCAGGTGGTCCTCACCGGGGAGGGGGCCGACGAGCTCTTCGCGGGCTACCACTACCTGAAGGGGCTGCCGGGCCCGGGGGCCCTGGGGGCGGAACTGCGGCGGATCACCCAGGGGATGCACAACACGGGCCTGCAGCGGGTCGACCGGGAGACCATGGCCCATGGCCTGGAGGCCCGGCTGCCCTTCCTCGACCTGCCGCTGGTCGAGGCCGCGGCGGCCATCGACCCGGCCATCCTCCTCGGCCCGGACGGGCAGACGGAGAAGTGGCTGCTGCGCCGGGTGGCCGAGGAGTTCCTCCCGCCGGAGATCGCCGGCCGGCGGAAGGAGAAGTTCTCCCTGGGCACCGGCACCGGCCAGTACCTGGAGCGGCTGGCGGAGGAGACCGTCCCCGACGCGGACCTGGAGCGGGACGGGGTGCTCCCTTCGGGCGGTCGGGTCGGGAGCAAGGAGGAACTCCTCTACTGGCGATACTTCCGGGACCGGTACGGCCGGCCCGGTGTGGTCCGGGACATGGGCCGGAGCCGGACCATCGGCGACTGGGACCCCAACCCCGCCGGGTGGCGGTCCGCCTGACCCGGGCGGGTTCCCCCGGCCTGGCCCCTGGTCCCCGGCGCTCCGGGGCGGGGGCGCTGAGGCACCGCGGGCCCCGCACAGAGGCACATGGAGCCCCCGCACGGAGGCAGATGGGGCCCACCGCACACCTTCCAGAAAGGTGGCGGTGGGCCCGAATTCTGTGTGCGGAACCCGGTGAGAAGCCCTGGCCCCGCCGCCGGGCCACGGGCCTCCGGGGTGCGCAGGCTGGCGGCGAGGCGCCAGGGAGTCGCCGGTTGGCGGCTCGGCAGGGATCCTCCGGCTGCCGGGGCGGCAGGGATTCGCCGGCCGGAGGGGAATTGTCCCTTTGTAGCCAATCCTGAGGTGATTCGGTTGCGCCTGGCCACGCGGGTCTTGCTGTTGCTCAACCGGCTGTTCCCGCTTCCGGACCATCCCTTCAACCGGGCTCTCCAGGGCCGGGGTACCTACGCCGACTGGCAACTCGAGCAAGCCCCCCGCACCCTGCGGGCTTTCCGCTTCTTCACCGATCCCGAGGCGATGGTGGCCGGGCGCCGGGTCCTGGACCTCGGCTGCGGTGCCGGCGGCAAGGCGGTCTACTGTGCCACCCTGGGCGCCGCCCAGGTGGTGGGGGTGGACATCGTGCCCCACTACCGGGTGGAGGGGGAGCGGCTCGCCCGGCGCCTCGGGGTGGCCGACCGGGTCCGGTTCCTCACCGCGGACGCCCGGTCCCTGCCCCTGCCCGACGGCAGCATCGACACGGTGCTGATGTCCGACGTGGTGGAGCACCTTGCCGACCCCGAGGCCGTCTTGCGGGAGGTGTACCGGGTGCTGGCCCCCGGGGGCCGGGTCTACATCAGCTTTCCGCCCTACTACCACCCCTACGGGGCGCACCTCTCCGACGCCATCGGCATCCCCTGGGTCCACCGGTTCTTCTCGGAACAGGTTCTCGGCGAGGCCTACCAGGCCCTGGTGGCCCACCTGCCCGACGGCGACCGGCGGCTCAGCCTCCGGTTCGCCAGCCACCGGGACGGGCAGTGGCGGCTCACCTACATCAACCGGATGACCATCCGGCGGTTCCGGGAACTGCTGACCCGGGTGCCGTTCCGGGTGGCCTACTACTACCAGTCCCCGCTCCGGCCTTACCTCCGGCCCCTGGCCTGGCTCGCCCCGGAGTATTTCACCCGCCTGGTGATCTGCGTCCTCGAGAAGGACCGGGCGTGAAGCGGGTCATCCCTGACCGGCGCGGCCGCCGCCGGGCGGCCGGGGAACCTGGACTCGATGCGGCAAACCGGGCCCCGGTGCAGCGAACCGGCCGGCGGTCCCGCTAACCCGCCGGCCGGGCGACCAGGTCCCCTTCCAGGACCAGGGGGTCGTCCACCTTCAGAAAGCCTGCGATGTTCGGGGGCTCGATGCCGAAGTCCGTCATCTTGACCTGGGCCCGGGCCTGAATCCGCAGGCTGTCCCCCGTGCGGGTGACGGTGCCGGTGAAGGTGACCCGGCGCTTGACCTCCTTCACCGTCAGGTCCCCGACGATGGTCACCTCGGCGGGCTGCCCGTCCGCGGCTGGCAGGGGAACGGGTTCGGCCAGGGTGAACTCCGCCCAGGGGTACCGGTCCGACTCCAGCCACTGGGTCCGCAGCCGGCTGTCCCGGCGGGCGGAGTCGCTTCTCAGTTCCCGGAGGTCCACCCGGACCGTCCCGGCCTGGAGGGTCCCCTCCGGGCTGACGATGAACTCGCCCTCCACCGCGGTGCTG
Source organism: Bacillota bacterium (assembly GCA_003242505.1). Taxonomy (GTDB): domain Bacteria; phylum Bacillota; class Sulfobacillia; order Symbiobacteriales; family ZC4RG38; genus ZC4RG38. The sequence continues at coordinate 810 of QGUP01000254.1, read as the reverse complement.
ACCCCCACGGCCTCGTTGGGCAGCTCCCGGTTGGCAAACTTCTCGGTGGCCCGGTACGCAGCCCTGGACTCCCCGGCCACCACCTGGTACCGGCTAACTCCAGGCTGGGCCGTGCTGTTTTCCGATCCGGCCGGACCGGGCTGGGCGTTCTCCTGGCCGGCCTGGGCGGCCGGTGGGGTTTCGGCGGGGGTGGCGGGCTGCTGCCGGCCACACCCCGCGCCGAGGACCAGGGCGGCGACCAGGAGCCAGGCCAGGGGGCGGGAACGGGCAGAGCGCACGGGCAAGACGCGCCCCGGGGAAACCGGTCTGGTCATCTTCCGTATCAACCTCCTGGTCCCATCTGTCCAGGCTTGTCCACCCGGGCCGGCCCCGGTCGCCACCGGCCGTTGGGTTCCATCCGGACCCCGGTCGGGGCGGCCGGGCCAGGGCAGGGGGTACCTCTGCTTGCGGCGACGGGTTCCTGCGGCCTGCGGCGACGGGTACCTGCGGCGACCGGGTCCGGCCGCGGGGGTGGTTCCTTCTTACCAGTTTGTCCAGGGGCTCTGTTTTTCCTTCTCATCGAAAATAGGACATCCGGGAAAAAACGGGCCCCCGGGGGCGCGACCGGCCGGCGCCGGGCTCCTCCGCGCCCAGGTGGCCACCGCCCGGGGAACGGATGGCGGCGGCTCCAGGGCCTGACACCGGCACCGCGTAACATTTTAGTGGGGCGGGGCAGCAGGAAAAGGCTGGGCAAATAAAGTAGGAACCTCACCCCGAGAGTGTCCACCGCTCTCAGAATCCCGAAGGATTCCGTGGGGTGAGGCTCCTATG
>QGUP01000253.1 GCA_003242505.1 Bacillota bacterium | reverse complement strand
TCGGCGAGCCCCTGATCTACGGCGTCACCCTGCCCCTCTTCCGCCCCTTCATCGGCGCCTGCATCGGGGCGGGCTTCGGCGGGGCCCTGATCGCCATCTTCAAGGTGGGCGCGCTGGCCATCGGCGTCTCGGGGGTGCTGCTGACCCTGCTGGTCGACCGCCCCTGGATCTACCTGCTGGGCATCGTAGTCTCCTACATCGCCGGCTTTGTGGCCACCTGGCTCCTGGGCTTTGACGAGAGCCGGGTGTCCGAGTCCCAGACCTTCACCTTCGGCGACTGACGCCCAGGGCGGGCGCCCAGGGGCATTTGCGCCTGGCACGGGCCGCCGCAGCGGGCCAGGGCTGTCGCCCTGGCCCGCTTTTGGCCCGGGCAGGCCCTTTGACCCAGACCGGCGCTCACCCGGGCGCAGGCAAGTGCTCACCCAGGCACAGGCAAGTGCTCACCCAGGCACAGGCAAGCGCTCACCCAGGCAAGGGGGCAGAACGCCATGGCACGTTGGGGTGTCTCGGTCTACCTCGGCGCCCCGGACCTGTCGGAACGGCTCCCGGAGTACCTGGCCCAGGTCGCCCGCCTGGGCGGTCAGGTGGTCTTCACCTCCCTGCACATCCCCGAAACGCCCCTGGAAGCAGCCCTGGCCCAGGTTCGGGACCTGGGACGGCTGGCCGCGGCCCATGGGCTCTCCCTGGTAGCGGACATCGCCCCCCGGGTGATGGCAGCCCTGGGGGCCCACCCGGGAGACCTGCGGCCCCTCGCGGACCTGGGGCTTGGGGGCATCCGGCTGGACTACGGCTTCCCGCCCGCCGAGATCGCCCAGATGGCCCGGAACCGGGCGGGGGTGCGGGTGGTGCTGAACGCCTCCACCGCGGACGTGGCCTTTCTGGACGCGGTGATGGCCGCGCAGCCCGACCCGGAGCTCCTGGAGGGGTGGCACAACTACTACCCCCGGCCGGAGACCGGGCTCTCCCTCCAGCACTTTCTGAAAACCTCCCGGCTCTTCAAGGAGCGGGGGCTCCGGGTGGCCGCCTTCGTGCCGGGGGCCACCTGCCGCCGGGGACCGCTCCACGAAGGGCTTCCCACCCTGGAGCGGCACCGGGGGATGGAGGCCGGCCGGGCGGCGGCGGAACTCCTGGCCACCGGGGTGGTGGACACGGTCCTCTTCGGCGATCCCTGGGCCACGGAAGCGGAACTGGCCCGGGTGGCCCAGGTAGCCCAAGCCGAAGGGGTGGTCCTGCGGGTGCGGCTCACCCCCGGCCTTTCCGACCGGGAGCGGGCGATCCTCCTGGACCCGGTCCACCGGAACCGGCCGGACGCCGCGGAGGCGGTGGTGCGCTCCGCCACCTCCCGGCTCTACGCCACCCCGGGGCCGCCCATCGAGCCCTTCAACACCGTGGCCCGACCCCGGGGCAGCGTCACCATCGACAACAAGGGCTACCTCCGGTACTCGGGGGAACTGCAGATCGCCCTCCGGGACCTGCCCGCCGACCCCCGGGTGAACGTGGTGGCGAGGGTGATCGACGAGGACCTGCCGCTCTTGGACTGGATCGGGCCCGGGCAGGCCTTCCGGTTCGTAGCCATGGATGAGGAGGTATCGAAAGGCATGGAGAACCTCGAACGCCTGGTGACCGAGTCCGTCAACGAACGGACCCGGGCCCTGGACATCATGTCGACCCTGGAACTGGTCACCGCGATCAACAACGAGGATAAGCAGGTCGCGCTGGCGGTGGAGAAGGAACTGCCCCGGATCGCCCAGGCGGTGGAGATCATCGCCGAGGCCCTCCGGAAGGGCGGGCGGCTCTTCTACGTGGGCGCCGGCACCAGCGGCCGCCTGGGGGTCCTGGACGCCGCGGAGTGCCCGCCAACCTTCGGCGTCGACCCGGAACTGGTGCAGGGGGTCATCGCGGGGGGCCCCGAGGCCCTGGTGCGGTCGGTGGAAGGGGTGGAGGATGACCGGGAGGCCGGCCGGGCGGACCTGCGGGCCCGGGGGCTCCGGGCCGGGGACGTGGTGGTGGCCATCGCCGCCAGCGGCCGGACCCCCTATGCCCTCGGGGCCCTGGAAGAGGCTCGGGCGGTGGGAGCCCGGACCATCGCCCTCACCTGCAACCCCGGGTCGGAGATGGAGAGGATCGCGGAGCTGACCATCGCCCCGGTGGTAGGGCCGGAGGTCATTGCCGGGTCGACCCGGATGAAAGCCGGCACCGCGCAGAAGATGGTGCTGAACATGCTCTCCACCGGGGCGATGGTGAAGCTCGGCAAGGTCTACGGCAACCTGATGGTCGACCTCCAGCCCACCAACGCCAAGCTGATGGAGCGGGCCCGGCGGATCGTCATGCTCGCCGCCGGGGTCGACCGGGAGACGGCCGCCGCAGCCCTGGAGGCCGCGGGCGGGAAGGCCAAGGTCGCGGTGGTCATGTGCCTGGCCGGCGTGGACGCCGAGACCGCCCGGCAAGCGCTGGAGGAGGCCGACGGTTTCGTCCGCAGGGCCGTCGAACTTCTGGGGAAGAAGGAGCAGTAAGGCCTCCGGGTCCCGGGCGGCCTCGCCCCCGGGGCGGGTGGTCACCGCGGCGGCGGAGCCCCTTTTCCGGATTCGGGGGTCGTGAGCGGTCCCGAAAGATTGGCGTTGACACCCAGTTCGCCGGCCGCTATACTGAAGCACAGGTGCCAATTGGACGGAAGGAAGGGGGTCAGGAGCATGAAGCGGGCGGTCCTGCGCATGGCCAGCGCTGGCAGCTCCGCCAAGGGGGCGATTGCGCCCTTTTTCCGGCCTGACCCCTCTGCGCGCTGACCGGACTGACCGGACGGCACCCGGTCCCGGAGGAGCCACAGGCCGGAGGGGGCGGCCTGTGGCTCCTCGCCTTTTGGCGGCACGGCTTCGCCGCGTCCGCCCTCGGGGACACCACAGGCAGCCCGTGGTGTCCCCTTTTTCCGTCTCCGCTTACCAACCGTCCAAGCAGGAGGTGCCTTCGGCAGATGTCGGACGGGAGTAAACGGGGCGATAGTCTGGCTAACAGGGGGAATTGCGCCGTGCTGGCGCTCGAAGTGGAGAACATCGTCAAGCGCTTCGTCGACGACTCGGAGCCGGTGCCGCTCTGGCAGCGGCTTCTGGGCCGACGCCCCCGGCAGGTGGCCGCGGTCCGGGGGGTCTCCTTCCAGGTGCCGGAGGGGGAGATCTTTGGCATCCTCGGCCCCAACGGGTCCGGGAAGAGCACCCTCATCCGGGTGATCGCCACCCTCCTCCTCCCTGACGAGGGTACCGTCCGGATCTTCGGCCACGATGTGGTGCGGGAACGGACGGCGGTGCGACAGCTCATTAACCGGGTCTCGGTGGAAGCGGCCTTCTTCAAGAAGCTCTCGGCCATGGAGAACCTGATGTACGCTGCCCGGCTCTACGGGCTGCCGGTGAAGGAGGCCACCGCCCGCGCGGGGGCGATCCTGGACCGGCTGGGGCTGCCCCGGAAGAAGCGGGTGATCCCCCTGGAGGAACTCTCCCGGGGGCAGCAGCAGAAGGTGGCCATTGCCCGGGCCCTGATGACCAACCCGCGGCTGCTCCTCCTGGATGAACCCACCACCGGCCTGGACCCCAAGTCCAAGCGGGAGGTGCAGGAGTTCATCCTGGAGGCCCAGCGGGAGCACGGGGCGACGGTGATCCTCACCAGCCACGACATGGAGGAGGCGGAGCGGCTCTGCCGGCGGGTGGCCTTCATGGACGAGGGCCGGTTCGTCGCCCTGGGCACCCCGGCGGAGTTGAAGGCCCAGTTCGGCGCGCACCCGGAGCAGAGCCTGGAGGCGGTCTTCCTTGCCTGCACCGGCAAGGGCCTGGGCGACGAGGCCGAGGCGGACCGGGTCCTGGAGGAGGTGTCCGCGTGACCGTGTTGATGCAGGAACTGCGCCGGGGCGCCCTGGCGAGCTACGGCGTCGCTGAGCGGAGCTTCCGGCTGGTGAAGCGCTACCTGGGCTGGGAAGTGGTCTGGCTCGTCTACAGCGCGGTCAGCACCCTGACCATCGGCCTCATCGGGGTGAGCGCCGGCCGCTACGGCGGCGGGGAGGCCCCGGCGGCCCAGAACCTCACCCTCTACCTGGTCATCGGGGCGCTCCTGTGGAACTACCTGAGCGTCCTCTTCCAGGAGGTCTCCAACGCGGTGGCCTGGGAGCGGTGGGAGGGGACCATCGAGTACACCTTCATGGCGCCGATCCACCGGCTGGTCT
>QGUP01000252.1 GCA_003242505.1 Bacillota bacterium | reverse complement strand
GCATGGTGGTGGTCGGACTGCCGGCCTCGGCGCCGGGCAATGCGGTCCGGGGCTCCTACTACGGCGCCAGCGCCAGCCAGGCCACCGGCGGTCCCACCGAGGAGGACCTGGCCGCCGCCCGGGCCCTGGGCCGGCGGGTGGCGGAGGTCGCCGGCGCCCTCGCCCGGGCTACGCCCGCGGCGTAACCGCCGCCGGGGCCAGGACCGCGGCCTGCCCGCCATCGGGGCCAGGGCCGGCGCGGCCCCCGTCGAGACCACCGCCGCGGCACGACAGACGCAGCGCCGCCCCGGTCGATTCCCGGGGCGGCTTTTCGCGTACCCGTTTCCGCCGGAGGGCAGGCCTAGCCGCCGGCCACCGGCGGGTGGGTCGGGCTGGCCGAGTGGGGTGGGTTGGCCGGTTGGGTCGGGTTGGCCGGGCGGGGCGGGTTGCCTGCAGCCGGAGGCTGGGTCGGGCGGCTGGACGTGGACCCGGGGCTGCGGGCCTGGTGCCGCCGGTAGGTGAGGACCGTGTGCGCCACCCCGGCCAACTGCAGCACGAAGGCAGTCGCCAGGAGCCACCAGCCGTAGGCCAGTTTGGGCGGGCTGCTTTTCAGCCGCTGGGCCCACATCAGGCCGAAGTGGCAGGTGACCAGGGCCGCGGCGGTGTAGACCTGTCGCTGGAGGTGTTTCCAGGCCTGGGCCCCCAGCCAGCGCTCCATGGTGTCGCTGGAGGTCAGGGCCAGGAAGATGAGGATGGCCGCCGCCCCGGTGCCGGTCCAGTTCACCGCCCGGGTCCAGTCAGAATAGAAGGGGTTGATGTCGGAAGAGGAAATAATGGACGGGGCCGTGAGGGGAGGCCGGAGGTAAAGGTCCTGCAGCTTCTCAACGCCATAGAACTCCAGCATCTGGATCACAAACAGGAAGTGGATCCCCGCCGCCACCGCGCTCCAGATCCCCAGGGCCCGGCGGGCGGGCACCAGCCAGGGGAAGACCCCGGGGGCGAGCCGGGCCAGGGGACCGGCCATCAGGGCGAGGGCGAGCAAGGTCAGGGCCCCGTAGCCGAAGAACCGGGTCCCCACCACCTCCGCTGACAGGTCCCAGACCCCCCGGGTGGTCAGCAGTCCGCTCAGCCCAAGGATCGCCACCGCCCCAAGATGGTGCCAGACGGCCCTGCGCATCCTTGCCGTCACCTCCTGGGGCCAGTATACCGGCCCTCAGGAGCGCACCGGCGAATCTGTAACAAAGATTTAAAGAATGGCCGGGGCGCAATACCCTGGCCAAAGAAGGCAGCGGAATACCCTGGCTGACGAAGGCCCAGGGCCTGACGCCCTGGGCAGGCGGCGGGCCATGGCCCAGCCGGCAAAGAGGAAACCACCAAGGAGGGAAGCACCTTGCCCTTCGCCGTTGCGTCGATCCAAACCCCGTCCCCGGCCGGAATCCCCATCGTCCACGAGTGGTGGCGGCAGGATCCCCCGGCCACCCGGCTGATGGTACTGCTGCCGGGGCGCAACTACAGTTGCGACCGCCCGGTGCTCCACTTCCTCCGGGCGGTCGGTCTGGAGCTGGGCTACGACGTCCTGTGCCTCCGGTACAGTTTCCAGGTGACGGGCATCACCCCGCCGGTGGAGCGGTGGCGGGAAGAACTGACCGCGGAGGTCCAGGCCGCCCTCCGCCAGGTCCTCGGCCAGGGATATCGGGAAATCTGCTGGGTGGGCAAGTCCCTGGGCTCCCCCCTGGCGGTGGAACTCAGCCGGACCGTGCCGGCGGAGCGGACCTGCGCCATCCTCCTCACTCCGCTGGAACCGGCCATGGCGGAGATGGGGGCGGTGCCCACCCTGGCGGTCATCGGCACCGCGGACCCCTTCTACGGCACCCCAGCCTTTGCCGCCTCCCAGGGCCGGCCGGGGGTCGAGTGGCGGGTCTTCCCGGACCTGGACCACGGGCTGGAGGTGAAGGGAAACTGGCGCCGGTCCCTGGCGGCCCTCTCGGAGGTGGTCAGCGCCTGCGCGGAGTTCCTCGCGCGGGCCGGCGGGCCGCCCGGGTAGCCCCCTGCCCTCCCCCGCCCGGCTACACCGCCTCCTCGAACCGCCGGCTGAGCACCGGCGGGGCGTCGGTGATCCGGTCGAGGCGGTGGTAGTTGGGATCCGTCGGGTCGATCTCCACCTGGTCGTAAGCCCAGGTTTCCACCGGGATGTGGAGGGCGAGGAGCCCCAGGGTCAGCGCCGGGCGGATGTCCGAGTGCGCGGAGTTGCCCATCACAAAGCTGCGGGCCGGGTCCCGGTGGCCCAGAGCCTCCCGCAGCCGCTCCGGCGACTTCTCCGGCACCACCACCACCCGGTGGGTGAGGTGCTCCAGGCCGGACTCCCGCACCTTGCGGCGCTGCACCGCCTCATCCCCGGCGGTCCAGATGATGACCTCGAAACCGGCCTGGTGAAGCCAGGCCAGGGTCTCCGCCGCCCCAGGCAGGATTTCCTGCCGGACCTGGTACGGGAACAGGCAGGTCTCCCGGATGGCGGCCTCAACCGCCGCCTCCGGCCGGATGCCCGCCCGGGCGCAGAATTCCCGGTAGCACTCGATCCAGGCAGTGGCAAAGGATTCCTTCACCAGCCCCATCCGCCGGGCGACGATGACGTCCAGCTCCCGGCCCCGGCGCCGCACCTCCCTGGGGTCCCAGCCGGTGGCTGCGGCGATGCGCCGGGCGTTCTCCTCTTCCGCCTCCCGGAAGTAGCGGATGTTCTCCGCGATGGTGTCATCCCAGTCGACAAAGGCGTGACCCCGAAAGCGCAAGGGCTCTCGACTCCTCCGCCTCAAAGTGGTCCCATTTGATCGACGAACCGGGCGCTTCCGTGGGTTCCGGCGGTCGGCGCCGGCCAGGTCTCCCCCGGAACCCCGGCACCTACCGGGTCTCTCCCAGCACCCCGTCACCCACTCACTGCATGTCACCATTCACTACATTAGTATAAGGGGGCCGCGCATGGGCCGGCGCAGGGCAGGCGCTACCAGCACCAGGCCCGCGTGTTGCGAGCCCCAGCCCAGGGGGCGCCGGGGGCCTCTGACCGAACGCACGTAGAAGCCCCCTGGCGGGTTCCGCCAGGGGGCTTCTGGGACACGTCTGGATGGATTTCCTGACCCTGGTGAAGCGGTCGCAGGCGCCTCCCCTTTCTGAGCCTCTTTTCCCCGGCGTTTTCGCTGCCGGCGAAACGGGGGGTTCGGAACGCCTGGGGAGGAGGCCCAGGGGGTAGCCTGGCTACCGCCCCGGGATGGCTGGCTGACCCTGCAGAAGGATCAGTTGCCCACGTGGGTCATCGGGGAGTCCAGCGGCGGCTTGTTCGGTCCGGCCATGACAGGCACAGCCACCAGGGCCGCCAACAGCGCCACCAGAACGCCCATCAGGATGCGCCGCATCGGACACCACTCTCCCTTACCCGCCGGCGGAGGTCGCCGAGCAGATTGCTCAGTTTGGTGCAGCCGGCCGCTTGTGCCCGTTCACCCGCCCAGGCAGTGAGACCTGCAGCGTAGTCGTACAGGCCCTCGTGCAGGGCCACCTCCGCGGCCACGATCGCCGCCAGGGTCTGGGCCCAGGGAGTGGTGTCCCGCCGCCCGGGATGAAGGAGTTCCTCAGCCCGGCAGATGGCTGCGTACCGCTCTCCGCTTTGGAGCAGGGCGTAAGCCTCCAGTGCTTCCTGGTGGGTCCGCTCATCGGTGCCTGCCTCGCTGAGGTATTCCCCTGCGTCGTTCAAGAGGCCATGCCCTTCGTCCAGTTCTCCGGCCAGCAGGGCGAGCCAAGCCGCGTTCTGGAGAGGGGATACGGCTCGCTCAGGACGTCCCTGCGCCAGATACGCCTGGGCAGCCTGCCGGTAGACCGTGATCGCCAGGGCGTCCCGCCTGCGCTCGTAAGCCCACGCGAGGCTGGTCAGAATGGCGGGCTTGTGCAGCTGGACATAGTCCGAATCATTCCGGGAGAGGAGCTCGGTCAGCACCTCCTCGGCCTCCGCGGGGTCGTAGAACGCCAGGGCGGCTCCCAGAAGGTGAACTGCGTGGGCCGAGTCCTCCGGATCCTCCGCATGCTCCATGGCGATCAGGGCGTACTCCCGGGCCGTGTCGTAGTAGGACAGGTGGTAGGCAGCCTCGGAAGCGATCATGGCCGCTCGCATCCGGTCGCCCGAATCGCGGGTGACATCCCGGGCAACGGCCCCGCCCAGCGCGAGCGTGCCCCAATACGGCCCCCTCC
>QGUP01000251.1 GCA_003242505.1 Bacillota bacterium | reverse complement strand
CCCGGGGGGGCCGCGGCCGGGGTCCCGGGCCCCCCGGGCCCGCCGCCGTACTTCCCGATCAGGGTCCGGAGCATCTCCCGGCCCCCGTGGTAAGGGCCGAGCCGGTCCCCCTGCAGCAGTTCCAGCCCCGCCTCGGCCACCTCCCGGGTGATCACCCCGTCCGCCCGGACCTGGGCGTAGTCCCGGAGGCGCCTGAGGAGCCGGTTGGCGATCCGGGGGGTTCCCCGGGACCGCCGGGCGATCTCCAGGGCCCCGCCGGGGTCCAGGGGCACCCCCAGGATCCGGGCGGATCGCATCAGGATCTCCACCAGTTCCTCAACCGAATAGTACTGGAGCTGGATCACCACGCCGAACCGGTCCCGGAGCGGGGAGGTGAGGGCCCCGTACCGGGTGGTGGCGCCGATGAGGGTGAACCGGGGGAGTTCGAGCCGGAGGGTCCGGGCCGAGGGCCCCTTGCCCAGCACCAGGTCGAGGCAGAAGTCCTCCATCGCCGGGTAGAGCACCTCTTCCACCTGGCGGCTCAGCCGGTGGATCTCGTCGACGAAGAGGACGTCCCCCTCGCTGAGGCTGGTCAGGATCGCGGCCAGGTCCCCGCCGTGGGTGATGGCAGGCCCCGAGGTGACCCGGATGTTCACCCCCAGCTCGTGGGCGATGATGTGGGCCAGGGTGGTCTTGCCCAGGCCCGGCGGGCCGTACAGGAGCACGTGGTCCAGGGGCTCGCCCCGGCTCTTGGCCGCCTCGATGTAAATGGACAGCTGCTCCTTCGCCCGCTCCTGCCCTGGGTACTCGGCCAGCCGCCGGGGCCGGAGGCTGCCCTCGAGGGGGACGTCCTCCGGCCGCTCCCGGCCGGAGACAAGGCGTTCTTCGGCCAAAGGTTTCCACCTGCCCACAGATGTTAGACGCCTACGGAAGGTTTAGGGTTACAAGATGCCAGGCCGGTGCCAGCCCGGTGCCAGGCTGATGCCAGGCCGGTGCCAGGCCGGGTCTCACCGGGACCGGGCCGCGCCCAGCCACCGGAGCGCGGCCCGGACCAGTTCCGCGGTGTCCGCGCCCGGGGGCACCCCGGGCCGGACCTGCTCCAGGGCCTCGCTGGCCTCGGCCCGGGAGTATCCCAGGCTGACCAGGGCCTCCATCGCCTCGGACCAGGCCTGAAGGACCGGGTCCGCCGGGGCCGCGCCCGGAGCCGCGGCTGCCCCCGGCTGCCCCCGGGCCGCGCCGGCCACCCCGCCGAGCTTCTCCTTCAACTCCAGCACCAGCCGCTGAGCCGTCTTCTTGCCCACATGGGGCAGCCGGGTGAGGAAGGCCACATCCCCCAGGGCGATGGCCCGGCGCAGCTCCTCCGGGCTGGCCGCGGAGAGGATGGCCAGGGCCACCTTGGGGCCGATGCCGCTGACGCCAATAAGAGCCTCGAAGAGTTCGAGTTCCGCCGGGTCGAGGAAGCCGTAGAGGGTGAGGCTCTCCTCCCGGACCTGGAGCGACGTATAGAGAAAAACCTCCCGGCCGGTGGCCGGCAGGCGGGATCGGGTCGATGCCGGCACGTAGGCCCGGTAGCCCACGCCGCCGACGTCCACCACCACCTGATCGGGGCCGGCTGCGTGCAGCCGGCCGCGCAGATGTGCGATCATGCCGTCCCGTCGCTACCTCCGTTCCGCCGTCTGCTGCCGGGCCGCCAGGGCCTCGAGCCGCTGGGAGAAGGGGAGGCTGCAGAGGCAGGTGAGGGCCACCGCCAGGGCGTCGGCCACGTCGTCGGGCCTGGGCACCTCCCCCAGGCCCAGGAGCCGGGCGACCATCTGCTGGACCTGGGCCTTGTCCGCCCGGCCCCAGCCGGTCACCGCTTGCTTCACCTGCATGGGCGTGTACTCCGCCACGGGGATGCCGGCCTGGGCCGCGGCCAGGAGCACCACCCCCCGGGCCTGGCCGACGGTAAAGGCCGTGGTGACGTTCCGGCCGAAGAACAGCTCCTCCACCGCGATCACCTCCGGCCGGTGCCCCTCGATCAGCTCCCGCACCCCCTGGTGGAGCCGGAGGAGCCGCTCGGGCAGGGGCATCTGGGCCGGCGTGGTCAGGGCACCATAGGCCAGGGCCCGGTGGCGGCTGCCGTCCCCCTCCACCACCCCGTACCCGAGGAGGGCCATGCCGGGGTCGATCCCCAGTACCCGCAGAACGCTTCCCCCCCTGCTCGGCCTCTCCCTCTCCTTTCGCCCCCCGTAAAGGCCATTCCTGCCGGACCTGGGAAGAACCGCCGGGGACGGCCGTCCGGAAGGGCTCCGGGAGCGGCGGTGGAAGGCCGCCGGGGCCCATGCCCCGGGACCCTGAGGTTGTCCGCCCCGGGCGGGAGTGGTAGAATGTCAGCCGGCCCTCGGTCGACAGAAAGGCCCCTGGTAGGCGCAATCTCCCCCGGCCTCTGGCAGACCGGGATGAAAGACCGGAGCGTGAGACCGCCATGGACACCGCCCGCTACGGACCACGGAACGTCGCCGGCCGGGCTCCCCGGCCCCGCCCGCCCCGGGGGCCCCTGCTGCTGGGGATCCTCCTCCTCATCGCCGCGGTGGGGCTGAAGGTTTACCAGGTGCACGCGGCCACCCTCCGGCCCGTGAACGTCCTCCTCATCGGGGTGGACCGGGGCGGAGCCCGGTCCGACGTGGTGGTCCTGGCCCACTGGGAACCCCGGTACCGGGTCCTCAGCCTGATCTCCCTGCCCCGGGACCTGCGGGTTGAGATCCCCTGCCCGCCGGACATCAAGGCGTGCCGCTCCCCGGACAAGCTGGCCCACGCCCACGCGTACGGCGAGGTGCGGGACCAGGGGCCCGAGCTATTGGCCCGGACCGTCTCCCAGTACCTGGGGGTCCCGGTGCCGTACTACGTGGAGGTCGACTTTGAGGGATTCGCCCGGATCGTGGACGCCGTGGGCGGCGTCACCATCGACGTGGAGAAGCGGATGGTGTACGTCGACCCGTACCAGAACCTGCGGATCGACCTCCAGCCCGGCCGCCAGAAGCTCAACGGCGAAAAGGCCCTGCAGTACGTCCGGTACCGGAGCGACGGCCTCGGGGATATCGGCCGGATCGCCCGGACCCAGAAGTTCTTCTACGCGGTGCTGGAGAGCCTCCGGGAGAGCGGCGGCATGCGCCGCCTGCCCCGGCTGGCCGTGGAACTCTACCCCTATGTCCGGACCAACCTGGACCTCAGCACCGTGGTCGCGCTGGCCCAGGCGGCCCAGGAACTGGACCGGGAATCCCTGCGGGTCTACACCATCCCCGGCCGGTCCCGGAGCATCGACGGGGTTTCCTACTGGATCGGCGATCCCGAAGGCACCCGGCAGGTGGTGCGGGAGGCGATCCTGGAGGTGAAGCCCCCGGCCGGAGAGTGAGGCGCCCTCGAAGCGAGGGCTGGAAAAGCGCGAAGGGAAGCACCCGGGCTGGAAAAGCCCGGGCGGCATGAGCGGGGAAAGGGCCAGGTAGCCCCGTGGTGGGTCCGCCTGGCCCTTTCCCCGTTTCCGCACACTCCGGCCCCGGGGGCCCTCAGTGGTCCCGTTCCAGGAAGGAGCGCACCTGTTCATCTCCCCGGAGGTCGACTCCCCGTTCCAGCCGGACCCGTTCCGCCGGCGGCAACTGGTCCCGGGTGATGCCGGTCCGCTCCTTCAGGGGCCCGAGCCGGCCGCTGTGGCCGTAGTAGATGTGGACCACCCCGTCCACCAGCCGGACGTGCCGCCACTCGGCCAGGTCCCCCGGGCAGGGCCCGGTTCCTTCCTGCTCCAGCACCACCATCCCGGGGTCAAAAGACACCACCCGCCACTGGCTGTACAGCCGGGCGAGGTCGTCCTGGTCCATCCCGTGAAGGGCCGGAGGCGCCAGCCGCAGTTCCTCCTGGACCGGTTCCAGGCACCCGGGAAACAGGGTGCGGTAGACCAGCTGGGTCTCCGGGCCGACGGCCCCCCCGGCCCCCCGGGCGGCCCCGGCCTCCTGGACCCCGTCCCGGGGCGACCGGCTGGCGGGGGACAGGGGGAGCCTCACCCCCGTCCGGCCGACCCACAGCCCCACTGCCGCGGCCACCGCGAGGGCCGCCAGCCACCACCGGCCCGCCGGGCCCTCCCTCCCGGCCTCGCCCCTGCCTCCCCTGCCCCGGGCGCCTCCCCTGGCCCTTATACCCTTCCCCGGGCCCCCGAAACCGCACCAGATCTCATATGCCGTCTTCGTCTTGAAAAAAAAAA
>QGUP01000250.1 GCA_003242505.1 Bacillota bacterium | reverse complement strand
CCGCGCCCTCGCCCCGGGCCCAGGACGGGCTCCCCTCCCGGAGCCCCCCCCCCCCCTTCCCCCCCGACCCCGGGAGGCAGAGGGCATGGGCATGGCCCTGGCTGCCAAAGCCGATGACCGCGCAGGTCCGGCCGGCCAGGTACCCCAGGTCAGCGTCCGAGTCGTAGTACATCCGGGACATCTTCGGCTTCCTCCTTTCCGAATCGAACCGCCTGTGGTCCCCGCTCCAGGGCGACGACCCCGGTGCGGACCACCTCCAGGAGGCCAAACTCCCGGGCGAGATGGATGAGGGCCTCCACCTTGTCCTCGGTGCCGGTGACTTCCAGGATCACCTGCCGCCGGCCCACGTCCACCACCCGGGCCCGGAAGACCTCCGCGAGCTGCAAGAGCTGCGGTCGCCGGGCCGGGTCGGCGTGGACCTTGATCAGGGCCACTTCCCGGGCCACCGACCGGTCGGGGTCCAGGTCCGAGACTTTCAGGACCTCGATCAGCTTGTAGAGCTGCTTTTGTACCTGCTCGTAGGTGGGCCCGTCCCCCTCCACCACCAGGGTGATCCGGGCGATCCGGGGGTTCTCGGTGGGTCCCACCGCCAGGCTCTCGATGTTGAACCCCCGGCGGCGGATCAGCATGGCCACCCGGGCCAAGACCCCGGGGTTGTTCTCCACCAGCACCGCCATGATGTGCCGCATCGGTAGGTCACCTCCCTCTGCCCGCGCCGTTCGCACCGGTTTGCCGGGCCCGGCCGCCGGGCCCATCCACCGGGCCGCGGGCCGCGAATTGGCAAAAAAGCCCGCCCCCACCGCCAGGCTCCTGATCGCCTTTTCGGTAGGGGCGGGCTTCTTACCCGCGGTACCACCCTACTTCGCTGCGTCCTTTCCGGGTTGCGCCCCGGCCTCCGGGTGCGCACCCTTCCGGGTCCGGGCGCCCCCGGCCCTTCCGGCCCGGGACGCCCCACGCAGCCTCAGCGGCCCCCGCCCAGGAACCGGCAGGGGCCCGAGGATAACGGCCTCGTCCGGCTTCGCCCTACTGCCTGCCCCGGCCCCCCGGAATCCGGCCGGTCATCCGGCGTCCGCCGGCCTCCGGCCCGGCCGTCGCCGCCGGGAAGAGGACAGGGTTCAGGGAAGCGGCTCCGGGGTGAGGTTCGGTCAGCCGCTGCGGCACCGGTCTTGCACCACCCGCCGGCTCTCTGCAGCTCGCCGCGGCGCCTACTGGCCCCATCCTCGCCTTTCTCCGGGTCCACCATCGGTTGTCAAAGGGTAACAAGAAACCCCAGCCGACAGGTCATCGCTGCTGCGGAGAGCAGGGACTTGCCGCTAGGGTCTTTTGCACCCACGGTGTACCGCAGCCCCCGAGGCTGCGGCGTGCGCCGCTCGGACCTGGGAGGGACACCCTCCCGGGTGGCCGTGCCGCCACCCGCCGGGCACCAGCCCGCGGAACCCTGAGGCGCATTCCCTGTGCAGTGGTATCGCACCGGAGGGCGGCTCCGGTGTTTGTTCTGTATGTTACATGCAGGTGCCGGCTCTGTCAATAGGGTGGCAAAGAATTTTATTTTCAGGGCGCCGACAGGTCCCGGGGGAAGGACCCCAGCACCTTGAGCCAGTGGGTCTGGGCGGCCAGCTCCGCCAGGGCCGCGGCCACCTCCGGGTCGTCCCGGTGGCCTTCGAAATCCAGGTAGAAGACGTACTCCCAGGGGCGCCCGAGGGCCGGCCGGGACTCGAGCTTCAGAAGGTTGATGTTCCGCCGGGCCAGGGCCCCCAGGGCCCGGTACAGGGCTCCCGGGGTATGGCTGGTGGCCATCACCAGGGCGGTCCGGTTGGGCCCCTCCTGCCGGGGCGCCTGGGTCCGGCCCAGGACCCCGAAGCGGGTGTAGTTGTGCCGGGCGTCCTGGATCCCCTCCGCCAGGACCTCCAGCCCGTAGATCTCGGCGGCCCGGCGGCTGGCGATGGCCGCCACCCCCTTGAGCCCCTGCTCCCGGATGAGCCGGGCGGCGCCGGCGGTGTCGTATTCGGCCACCGCCTCGAGACCGTGGGCCCGGATCCACCCGGCGCACTGCTCGAGGGCCTTGGGGTGGGAGATCACCCGGCGGATCTCCCCCAGGCTCTGCCCGGGCAGGGCCAGGAGGCAGTGCTCCACCGGGACCACCCGCTCCCCCTGGAGAAACAGGTCGAACTGGCGCAGGAGGTCGTAGACCTCGTTGATGCTGCCGGCGATGCTGTTCTCCAGGGGCACCATCCCGTACTCGACCTGGCCCGTGGCCACCGCGGTGAAGACGTCGGCGAAGGTCCGGCAGGGCACCGGTTCCGCCGCGGGGCCGAAGTGGCGCAGGACCGCCTCGTCCCCGAAGGCGCCCCGCTCTCCCTGAAAAGCTACCCTGGCCATACAGCACCTCCGGCGATAGAATCCCTTTCCGGCTTCACATGAGCCCCAGGAGCCGGTGCAGACAGAAGGCCAGAAGGGCCGTCCCGGGCGGGGTAGCGATCCAGGCGGCCGCGGTCCGGTAGACCATCTCCCAGCCCACCCCTGCGACCCGGCCGGCCGCACCCACCCCCAGGAGCGCGCCCGCCAGGGTGTGGCTGGTGGAGACGGGCAGCCCGGCGCCGCCGGCCAGGACCAGGAGACCGCCGGCCGCCGCCTGCGCGGCCAGGGCGTGGACCGGCTGCAGGGAGAGGGTGAGCCGCCGGAGCCGGCGGAGGGCAACCCACCCGCCGGCCAGGGTTCCCAGGGCGACGGCCAGGGCCGCCGCTCCCCGCACCCAGCCGGGCAGCGGCCAGCCACCCCGACCCCCGGCTGCCAGGGCCAGGGCGAGGGCGCCCATGACCGCCTGGGCGTCGGCGGTGCCGTGGCCCACGGCGTACAGGGCCGCTGCCAGCCCCTGGACCCGGCGGAAGAACCGGCCGGCCCGGTGGGGATTCACACCGGCGCAGACCAGGGCGACCCCGCCCATCACGAGATACCCCGCGACACCGCCGAGGAGCGGGTAGAGGAGCAGGGCCGCCAGGGTCAGCCGCAGCCCGCCGGTGTTCACGGCGGACCAGCCCCCCTCGGCCACCGCGGCCCCCACCAGCCCGCCCAGCAGGGCGTGGAAGGGGGAGACGGCCAGGCCCAGGAGGGTCATGGCCGCGGTCCAGGCCAGCGCCGCCAGGAGCGCGGCCAGGACGGCCGGCAGGGGAAGGCTGTCGGGACTCAGGAGCCGCCGGCTGATGGTCTCCGCGACCCGGACCGAGAGGAAGGCCCCGGCCAGGTTGCCGGAGACGGCCAGGAGAAGCGCCCGGTGCGGCGCCAGGGCCCGGGGCGAGACGGCGGTGGCCAGGGCACCGGGGGCATCGTTCCAGGCCCCGAGGGCCCCCAGGGCCACCGCCGCCGCCACCCCGGCGGCCAGCGCCTCAGGCATGCTTCATGACCACGCTCTCCAGAGCGTTGGCCACATCCTCGGCCTTGTCCGTCACCAACTCCAGGGTCTCGTAGATCTCCTTGAGCTTGATGATGGTCTTCGGATCGTCCACCGTCTGGAAGAGGTCCGCCAGAGCCTGGCGCAGGATCTCGTCGGCCTGGTTCTCCAGGATGTTGATCTGGACCGCGTTCTCCCGCATCCGCAGCAGGTCGTCCCGCTCCAGCCGGTGGATGGCCGCGGCGATCTCCTCTGCCTGCCGCTGGATCACACCGGTGAATTCCCGGATGTGCCGGTCCGCCTCAGCGATGCGGTAGATGTCCAGCCGGGAAGCCGCGGCTTCCAGGCCGTCGACCACGTCGTCGATCTCCAGCGCCAGGGCCAGAATCTCCTCCCGGTCGATGGGCGTGACGAAGCGCTTATTCAACAGGGTGATCACTTCGTGGGTGTATCGGTCCCCCCGGCGCTCCAGCTCCTTCAGCCGGGCGGCCAGGGCGGGGGCCTCGCTGAGATTCTCGACCAGTTGGGCAAAGGTCTGGGAGGACTCCAGCAGGTTCTGGGCCGCGTCCGTCAGGAGCGCAAAGAACTGCCGGTCCCGCTGCAACCAGGAGAAGACCATCGTATCACCTCACCCGCGGGCCCAGTCCGGTCTTTCCCCCAATTATAAGGGACATTTTTCATCTTGTGATCCCGGCCTTGCCCCGGCGACGCTGTCAAGTAGTTTTGGGGAACCTCGAACCCCGAAAGTATGTTCGCATCCGCTCTTGTACTCCGCCCTGAACCGAAACCCCACTTGCGAACTGGGAGCGTCCCGGCCCTCAGCTGGCCTTGC
>QGUP01000249.1 GCA_003242505.1 Bacillota bacterium | reverse complement strand
GGGGATGCGACAGAGGACCGGTCCCCGGAGCAGATCGCCCGGATGCAGGCCGAGGCCCAGGCCCGGGAGGCCGCGGCGAGGGAACTGGCGGCGCTCTTCGGCCCCGACGGCCGGCTGGACCTGGGCGCCCTGCGGCTGGCCTCGCCCCGGCAGCGGCAGCAGATCCTCCACCTCCTCTACCGGGCCCTCGCCCAGGGCGGGGTGGCCAGCGTGGGCTACCGGAACTGGACGGTCGCGGTCTCTCTGCCGCCGGAGCCGGAACTCGGCCGGGTGGAGGCGCCGGACGGGGTGCTGATCCTGCCCCGGTTCCGGCTGGAGCTCCGCCGGGGGAGGGATCGCCGTGGGTAACGGATCCGTCGCCGCCGAGCGCCGGATGGCGCTCCACGACCTGATCGACCGGATCCTCATCACCCGGGCGGAGGAGCCCGAGGCCTACCGCCGGATCTACCTCCACGAGAAGTGGCTGCGGAACTGGCTGATGGACCGGCTCCAGTGGCGGATCATCGCCGGGCCGGGGTTCTACCGGCTGGAGCGGCTGCCCAGCCACGCCCTGCCGGGGCGCGGCCTGCCCAGGTTCCGGGAGCCGATGGACTACGCCTGCCTCTGCTGGGTCCTGTGGTACGCGGAGACCCACGGGGCCAGCGCCCAGAACTGGTTCGTCATCTCGGAACTGGCCGCCGCGGTCGCCCGGGCCTCCGGCGGGCTCTTCCGCCTGGGGGAGCGGGCCCACCGGGAGGCCCTGGCCCGGGCCCTGCAGCTCCTGGTGGACCTGGGGGTGGTGGTCCACCGGGACGGGGACGTGGACCGGTGGGTCGGGGGAGCCGCGGCAGACGGGGAGCCGCCGGAGGTGCTCTACGAGTTTGCCGAAACCGCCCCCCGGCTGCTGGCCCACTTTGACCCGGCGGGCCTCGAGGCCCTCGCCGGCCGGCCGGAGGCCAGCCGCACCCTGCCCCCCACCGGGGAGGCCGCACCGCCCCTGGTCCGGGCCTGGCGGGCCCTGGTCCTCGGCCCGCACTTCTGGCGGGCGGACGACCCGGAGGGGTTCGAGGCCCTGGTGGCCGCCCGGGACCAGGTGGCCGGGGACCTGGAGCGGGACCTGGGCTGGGAGCTGGAACTGGCCGACGAGTACGCCCGGATCTGGCGGACCACCACCGCCCGGGGCGCTGCCGGCGTTCTCCTGGACCTGGTCCCCGAGCCCGGGGAGGAGACCCCGGACCGGCACGTGCGGTACATCTACCACCCGATCCTTCTTCTCATGGACCGGATCCGGGCCGAGGTGGCCGCCGGCCGCCTGGCCGTCGACCCGGACGGGGCCGTGGCCATCACCGGCGGGCAGATCCGGGACCTGCTGAGCGAACTCTTCGACCGGTACCGGCGGAACTGGGGGGCGGAACTGGGCAGCCAGGTCTCCCTGCCGGAACTCCAGCGGCGGGTGATGCAGCAGATGCGGGTGATGGGCTACCTCCGGGGCCCGGACCCCCTGGACCGGTGCTGGATCCTGCCCCCGGCCGCCCAGGTCGTCGGCGCCTACCGGCCCGCGGCGCCAGGGCCTGACGAGCCCGGCGGGGCCCCGGCCCCGGACCATGGAGGCCGGCAGGGGCCCACGGGTCGGGCCGGGGCCTCCTCTCCGCCCGCCGGCCGGCAACTGCGCCTGTTCGAACCGGAGGAGGACCGCGGATGAACCTCTGGATCCAGCACGAGATGGCCCTCGAGACGCTGCGCAGTGCGATCCCCGGCGGCCCCCGGGGCTGGCACCCGGTGCGGCTCATCTTCCGGGACTTCTGGCACTGGCGGGACTACGAGCTGGGCTTCGCCCACGGCCGCCTGGCCCTCACCGGCCAGAACCGGGGCGGCAAGAGCAGCATCCTCGGCCTGGTCATCCCGGCGCTCCTCGACGGCGACACCAGCCCCTCCCGCCTCGACCCCTCCCAGAGCCGGGACCGGCACATCCACTGGTATCTTCTCGGGCACGAGCACCTGGACCCGGACCAGCCGGGGGTCTTCGCCAAGCGGGCCCGGACCGGGTACATCGCCCTGGAGTTCCGCCACGGGGAGACGGGCCGGTACCTGACCATCGGCATGGGGTTCAGCGCCGCCCGGCACGTCCAGCGGCGGATCCGGGACTGGTGCGGCTTTGTGCTGCCGGACCTGCGCCTGGGCCGGGACCTGGACGTCCGGGGGGCCGACGGCAACTGCCTCGAGCCCCGGGAGTTCATCCGCCGCCTGGGGCCGCCGGCGGTGGCCACCGGCGACCGGGCCGAGTACCGGCGGCAGGTGAACCGCCACCTCTTCGGCATGACCGACGACGACTACGCCGCGCTGATCAGCATGCTCCTCCAGGCCCGGCGGCCCAAGCTCGGCGAGCAGGCGGGGCCCGACCAGGTCTGCCTCCTCCTCCGGGACGCCCTGCCGGGGATCCCGCCGGAGCGGCTGGACCAGGTGGCCGAGGTGGTCCACAACATCGAGGAGTACCAGCGGAACCTGGAGGACGTGGCCCGGCGGGCCGCGTGTGTGGAGGAGCTGGACCGGCTGCTCCTGGAGCTGGCGGAGGTGCTGGTGCAGAAGGCCGCGGCCGAGTTCGCCTCGGCCCAGGGCCGGCACGGCAGCCTCGCCGCCCGACTCCAGCAGGCCCGGGAGCAGCTGCAGCGGGCCGAGGGCGAGCGGCAGGCGGCCGCCGCCCAGCTCGCCGCCGTCGAGGCCAGGCTGGGGGAGGTGCGGGCGCGCCTCGCGGTCCTCCGGGACCACGACGCCGCCGAGCTTCCCCTCAAGCTGCAGGCCGAGGAGCAGGAGGTCCGGGACCTGGAGAGGCGCCTGGACTTCCTGCGCGAGCAGCTCGAGGCGGAGCGCCGGATCCTGGACCAGCACCATCGGGCCCTCCGGGAGCTGGCGGAGCGCTTCGGCGCCCGGGTGCGGCGGATCGGCCAGCGCCTCACGGCCCTCGGGCACCGGGCCCGGAGCTCGGGCTGGGAGGCCGGGGCGCGGGAACTCATGGACGCCGCGGCCGCCCTGGATCCCCTCCGGGTCGACGCTGCCCCGGCCGACCTGGAGGCGGCCCGGCCGGACCCGGCCATCGCCCCGGAGGGGCAGGACCTGGTCCGGCAGTACCGGGAGCTGGCCCGGCTCCGGGCCGGGGTGGAGGCGGCCGAGGCGGAGTACCGGCAGCGCCAGGACCGGGCGGATAGTCTCCGCGCCCAGCAGGAAGAGTTGACGGAGCGGGTCCGGCAGGCCGAAGAGGAGGCCGACGCCCGCCGGGAGGCGCTGGTCGCCGCCCTCCGGGCCTGGCAGGAGCGGAGCCCGGCCCTGGAGGTGCCGGACCCCGTGCTGGCCGGGGTGATCCGGGCGGTCCAGGCCCTGGCCGCGGCGCCCGAGCGGGGGTACGAGGCGCTGGTGGAGGGGATCCGGAACCTGGCCGCCCAGCGGCAGCGGCACCTCGAAGCCGCCCTGGCCGAGGCGGCCCTGGAGCAGGCCCGGGCCGAGGTGCAGATGGCGGCGCTGGCGGAGCGGCTTGCAGAGCTCGGCCGGACGGGCCTCGTGCCCGACCGGAGCGAACTCCGGCGCCGGGCCCGGAGCGCCGCCCCGGAGGATCCGTCCTGGCGCCCCCTCTTCCGGTGGGTCCGGTTTCGCCCCGGGGTCCCGCCGGAGGTGGCGGCCCGGGTGGAGGCCGCCGCCCTGGAGGCGGGCCTCCTGGACCTGCTCCTGGCCCCGCCGGCGGAGGACGCAGCTGATCCCGCACCCGACGCCTGGGCGGTGCCAGCTCCCCTCACCGGCGTCCCCACCCTCCTGGAAGTGATGGAACCGGAACCCGGGGCCCCGGAACGGGTGGCCCAGGTGCTGGCCTCCGTCGGCTGGGGCGAGGGCCCCGGCGACCGGTGGATCGCCCCCGACGGCCGGTGGCGACACGGCATCGCCTGCGGCCAGGTCGCACCGTGGCTCACGGAGCCCACGGGGCTGGTGGGCGAGGAGCGCCGGCAGGCGGCCCTCCAGGCCCGGCTCGCCGCCCTCCGGCAGGCCCGGGACGCCTGGCAGGCGGAGCGGGACGCGGCCATCCGCCGGCAGGAGGAGCTCCGGCAGCAGATGGCAGCCCTGGGGGAGGAGCTCCGGGCCCTGGCGGACCTCCCCTGGCAGGCCCTCTTTGATGCCCTCACCCGTGTGGATCAGCTCCGGGGCCAGGCGGAGGAAGCCCGCCGGCAGGTGGAGGCGGCCCGGGGCGAGGCCGAGGC
>QGUP01000248.1 GCA_003242505.1 Bacillota bacterium | reverse complement strand
TTTCAGGATCCAAGCTTCGCCGCCCGGCGGGAGGGGTTCGACCGGGCGGTCCAGGCTGCAGGCCGGCCGGTGGCGGTCCGGTATGCGGAGGTGGGCCGGGGGTGGCTCGACGCCCCCGGGGTGATGGAAGAGCTCCTCGCCACCGCGGAGCTGCCCATGGCCGTCGTCGCCGGCAACGACCTGACCGCCCTGCAGATTCTCGCCATCGCCCGGGCCCGGGGGCTCCGGGTGCCGGAAGACCTGGGGCTGGCGGGCTTTGACGACATCGCTCTGGCGGCCCGGGCCACCCCGGGACTTACCACGGTCCGGGTGGACAAGGTGGAGATGGGCCGGCTGGCGGCCCGGCGGCTCCTGGACCGGATCCGGGAGCGGGACCTGCTGCCGGTCACCATCACCATGCACGTGGCCCTGGTGGTCCGGGGCTCCACCGACCTCGGCGCTTCCCGGTCCGACCCTCGCGCTGATCCCGCGGGGGCGACCGGCCGCATAATCCATCCATCCCAGCAGACGGAGGGGGAGTCGCAGTGAAACGGGCGAAGGTCATCCTGACGGTATGGCTGACGGCGCTCGCCCTGGTCCTGACCGCCTGCGGCGGCAAGAGCGGCGACACCGGCGGCCAGACCGGTACCTCGGGCCAGCAGTCCGGTGACACCCAGCAGACCCAGGAGAAGGTGAAGATCCGCCTCGCCACCTGGGCCGGCGCCGAGGAGGCGAAGGAGCTCCAGGCGGTCATCGACGAGATCAACGCCAAGTCCACTACGTTCGAGATCGTCTCGGAGCCGATCCCCGCCGACTACTACACCAAGCTGCAGACCATGATCGCCGGCAACACCGCGCCGGACCTCTTCTGGCTCTCCCAGGAGTACATCGCGTCCTATGCGGCCCGGGGGGCGCTCCTGGACATCACCGACCGGCTGGCCCAGGACACCCGTCCGGCGGCCAACCTGGACGACTACTTCCCGGAGATCCTCGAGTCCGCCAAGTATCAGGGCCGGGTCTACGGTCTGCCCTGGATTGCCCAGCCGGTGATCGTCTATTACAACAAGGCCCTCTTCAAGGAGGCCGGGGTGCCTGAGCCCACCGACGACTGGGATTGGCAGACCTTCCGGGAGACCGCCAAGAAGCTGACCAACAAGGAGAAGGGCATCTACGGCGTCGCCTTCAACGGCTGGCCGCCGGTGCAGATGTTCATCTGGCAGGCAGGCGGCGAGGTCATCAGCCCGGACCTGAAGTCCTCGCCCATCGACAGCCCCGAGGCGATTCAGGCGCTGGAGTTCTATAACAGCATCATCTACAACGAGGAGGTCGCCCCGCCGCTGGCGGTGATCAACGAGGAGGGCTTCGCCGAGCTCTTCAAGAAGGGCAAGCTGGCGATGTTCTTCGGCGGCGCGGCGGACGACCTGGACCGGGTCGAGGGGCTCGACGTCGGCACCGTCCTGGTGCCCAAGGGGCCCAAGAACCGGACCACCTTCGCCTGGACGGCGTCGACGGTCATCTCCTCCCAGACCAAGCACCCGGACATCGCCTACGAGGCGCTGGTCGAGCTGACCGAGGGCATCCACAACTGGAAGATCGTCGCCCCGCGGAAGTCCCTGGCCACCAAGGAGCACCTGGTGAAGTCCGAGCCCCGGAAGGAGAAGAGCGCGGACACCATCATCAAGGCCACCCAGGAGATGCGGGCCTTCCGGGTGATCCCCCGGCAGCCTGAATGGGATACCATCTTCTGGGAGCAGGTGCAGGATCCGCTCTTCAGCAAGAAGGGCAGCGCCGCGGAGCTGGCCCGGGCCGCCCGGCCGAAGCTGGAAGAGCTCCTGCCCTGACCGGACGGGAGAGGTATGACCAGGGCCGGCCGCCTGGCATCAGGGGCCGGCCCTTGTCCTGCACGAGGTGAGGGGGAGGCCTGTGGCTGAATGGCACGCTGAGTGGTACCTTTCCACGCTGTCCCACTGGCTCCTGGTGGGGGCAGCGATGATCGGGCTGATGCTGGCGACCTACGCGGTGCTGCGCCGGTTGAAGGTGCGCCGGGAAGCCGCTGCGGGGTACGCCCTCATCCTGCCCTGGCTCCTGGGATTCCTGATTTGGAATGCATATCCCTTTGCGTATTCCCTGTACCTGGCGTTCACCGAGTACGACGTCCTCCAGCCACCGAAGTGGGTCGGCCTGGAGAACTTTAAGTACATGTTCTTTGAGGATCCCCGGTTCTGGCCGTCGGTGAAGCTGACGGTGCTCTACGCCTTCATCAGCGTGCCCCTGGGCATGGCCGGGGCCCTGGCCACCGCGGTGCTGCTGGCCCAGGACGTGAAGGCGGTGGGCTTCTGGCGGACCCTCTACTACCTGCCGTCGGTGCTGCCCGCGGCGGCCACGGCCCTCCTCTGGCGGTGGATGTTCGCCAGCAAGGGGCTCATTAACACCCTCCTCAGCCCCATCTACCGGCTGCTGGACATGGAGCCCCTCATGTGGTTCGCGGACGAAAGGCTGGTCCTGCCTTCCTTTGTGATCATGTCCTTCTGGGGCATCTTCGGGGCCAACACCGTCATCCTGCTGGCGGCGCTCAAGAACGTTCCGAAGGAACTCCTGGAGGCGGCCACGGTGGACGGCGCCGGGCCCTGGACCCGCTTTTTCAAGATCACCCTGCCGATGATCAGCCCGAGCCTCCTCTACGTGATGATCATGGGCATCATCGGGGCCCTCCAGAACTTCACCGCGCCTCTCTTCATCACCACCCCCAGCGGCGCCGGCACTTTCCTCAACGTGTACATCTACCAGCAGGGCTTCACCCAGTACAAGATGGGGTACGCCTCCGCCATCGCCTGGTTCCTGATGGTGCTGATCCTGATCCTCACCCTGCTGGTGATGCGCTGGTCCGAGGCCTGGGTCTACTACGAGGTCGAAGTGCGGAAGAAGGGGAGGTAGCGGGATGGGCCTGACGGTGCGCCGGATCCTCAAGAGCGCGTTCATCTACGCCTGCCTCACCATGGGGGCGGCGGTGGTGATGGTGCCCCTCTTCTGGATGATCTCCACCTCCCTCAAGGGCCCTGACGCGCTCTTCACCTACCCGCCGGAGTGGATCCCCCGGCCGCCCATCTGGCGGAACTACATCGACGCCTGGAAGATGCTGCCCTTCACCCGGTTCCTTTTCAACACCGTCTTCATCACCGCCCTGGCGGTCACCGCCGAGCTCATCACCACCTCCCTGGTGGCCTACGGCTTTGCCCGGTTCGACTTCCGGGGCCGGGACGTGCTCTTCGTGATCCTGCTGGCCACCATGATGCTCCCCTGGGTGGTCACCCTGATCCCCAGCTTCCTCATCTGGCGGCGGCTGGGGCTGGTGGATACCTTCGACCCCCTGGTGCTGGGCGCGTGGTTCGCCTGGGGCCCGGCCTACATCTTCATGATGCGCCAGTTCTTCCTCACCATCCCCAAGTCCATCGAGGAAGCGGCCATCATGGACGGGGCCAACGTGGTGCAGATCTACTGGCACATCATGCTCCCGATGATCCGGCCGGCCCTCCTGGCCATCGCCGTCCTCAGCTTCCAGGGGAACTGGAACAACCTGCAGGCGCCCCTCATCTACCTCAACACCATGGAGAAGTACCCCATGGTCCTCGGCCTCAAGTTCTTTGAGGCGACCCTCTCCAAGGAAGCGCCCATGTGGAACTACATGATGGCCATGAGCGTGCTGATGGCCCTGCCCATCGTCGGCCTCTTCTTCGCGGCCCAGAAGTACTTCATCGAAGGGATCAACATCGGTGCCACCAAGGGCTAGGCTGTGGGGCTCGCTGCCTACGGGAGCCTGGGGACCCAGCCACCCTCGGGGCCGGACGCCGGGGAGGGCGGCGGTATGAAGAGCCTGTGCGAAAGCGGACCCGGACCGGGGCGGAAAGGGGTTGGAGCGGGCCGGGCCGGCCGCCGGTGGCTGGCCTTGGTGCTGGCCCTGGCGATGACCGCCGCGGCCGCCGGGTGCACCCCCGGGGCCCCCGGAGCCGGGCGGGGCGGCGAGCCCCCCTGGGGGCCGGCGGCCCGGGAGCGGCTCATGCGGGACGGGCTCATCAACCTCACCCACCTGAACTTCCTGGTGGAGCCCATGGAAGTGGACGGGTGGGAGGAGATGGCCCTCGTCCACATCTACTCCGAGGCGCCAAGCTACGAGTGGGTGGACGCCGCCGGCGAGGGCATCGGCTGCGGGGACGACGCGGCCCGGGCCGCGATCGTCTACCTGGAGTACTAC
>QGUP01000247.1 GCA_003242505.1 Bacillota bacterium | reverse complement strand
CGGAGATTTGTTAAAAAGACCGGTGTAGACCCCGGTCGGAGCCAGGCTCCCATCCCCCAGACGCTGATCCCAGGCAAACTCCACCACCCAGGCCTCGCCCCGGGACAGGGACCTGGACCGCACCGCCCGGGGCGGGCGGAGGGGAACGGGCCCTTCGCCGGTCACCACCGCGGCCCGGACCTCCAGGCCGCCCGGCAGGTCCACCTCCGGGGTCACGGTAGCCCGCACCCGGATGGGCTCCAGACCGGCACCGCTGCCCTGAACGTATTCCAGCGCCAGCCCGGCGGTGGCTGGAACGCCGTCCTGCTTTGTCAGGTCACCCGCCACTCCGGAGACTGACCCCGGCTTCTTCCCGCCGGGGGACTGGCCCGGGCGATCCGACGGAGGGGTGACCGCAACGCTGGCGCCGTTCTCCTGGTTCCCCGCGCCGGCGGGCCGGCCGCCGCCTCCCTGGGACTGAGGGCTGGGCCCGGGCTGGGTGGCCAGAATGCCCGCCTCATCACCCGGCTTCTCATCCCCCGGGCCTGGCCTCGTGCCATCCGCCGTACCCGGCGTCGTGCCATCCGCCGTGCCTGGCTTCTTGCCGTCCGCCGCACCCGGCTTCTTGCCGTCTGCCGGGGGGGCCGGTCCCGCATCGGGCACCATCAGGGTGGTCACCTGCTGCGGGCCCAGGGCCTCCTCCCCCGGTACGCCGCCGCTGTTCGGCGCCGGGGCTCCCGCGGCCGAGGCGGACGAAGCCTCTCCGGAGCCCTCCGGCGTCGCGGGCGTCGCCGCTTTCAGGGTGGCGGCGACCTCCGGTTGCGGGGGGATCCCGTCCGGAGCCGCCAGCCCAGGGGGCCTCATGGTCTCCGTCCCGGCTCCCGGCGCCGTCCCGGTCCGCCCCGCCGGCGCCGACTCGGCAGCCTCTGGCGGTGCCGCCGCCCGGGGAGCGGTCGCCTGGGCTGCCAGGCCGGGTGCACCCTCCTGGGTCGCAGCGCCAGGCGCGGCCTCGGAGTCGGCAGCACCGGGGGCGGCTTCCCGGGCCGCAGCGCCGGTGGCGCCCTCCCGGGCATCGAGGGCGGGGGACTGACGGGCGTGGTCCAGAACGCCCCGCAGGTTGCCTCCGTGGGTCAGAATGGCGAGGCCGGCAACCACTGCTGCGGCGGCCACCGCTCCCGCCCAGGAGATCCACCGGTTGCCGGGGGCAAGACGGGAGGGAGGAGGCAGGAGCTCCTGCGCCCGGACACGGGCCAGGACCCGGGCCCGTAGTTCGGGTCCGAATTCCCATCCGGCCAGGCTCCGGGCTACCGCGTCCTTGAGTTGCCTGCGGAGCG
Organism: Bacillota bacterium; assembly: GCA_003242505.1. Classification (GTDB taxonomy): domain Bacteria; phylum Bacillota; class Sulfobacillia; order Symbiobacteriales; family ZC4RG38; genus ZC4RG38. The sequence goes on along the minus strand of QGUP01000247.1, from coordinate 2,945 downwards.
CCGGGTCGTCCGGCCACAGCATCCGGTCTGACCGCTTGCCGCTCACGCCGTCACCCCCTCCCGGGACAGGATCTCCTTCAGCTGCTTGCGGGCCCTGTGGAGACGGGTCTTCACCGTGTTCTCCGGTAGGCCGGTGATCTGGGCGATCTCGCTGGTGCTGAGGTCCTCGTAGTAGTAGAACATCACAATCTCCCGATATGGTAAGGGTAGGGAGAGAACGTGGCGCAGGATCTCCTGGTTTCGCACCGCCTCAAGGGCCGCTTCGTCGGGAGCCTCGCCGCCCCTCACCACCGGCAACTCCCCGGGCAGGAAGATGCGCCGCCACCAGGGGGATCGGAGGCGGTCGCGGCAAAGGTTGACGGCGATTCGGTAGAGCCAGGTGTAGACCGCGCTCTCGCCCCGGAACTCGTCCATGGACTGGTAGGCCTTGAGAAAGACCTCCTGGGTCACATCCTCTGCCAGCTGCCTGTCCTTTAGATAGAAGAAGGCAAGGTGCAGGATGCGGGTGCCGTACTCCTGCATCCATTGTTCCAGGAGAGCCTCGCGGTCCCCCGTCACCGCGGCCTTACCTGTGGACAAGCTGCCCCCATCCCTTCTTCGGGTCTCCTCCACAATCGACGCCCGTACCGGGCCTGCGGTTCGGCTCGGGCCGGACCGGACAGGGGCGAACTCCTGCCCATTTGGACGGCGTTGCCCCTCTGTCCGTTTCATGGCCCGCTCCCTCGGCGCTGTGCCGGTTCCCTCGGCACTGGCCCAACCTGCCGGTACGGTACTATCCCCTTCCCCTTCGCCGCGGCACCGGCACCTGCCTGCCGTTGCGCTGAAATCCGGACCGTACCGAATGGGTAGACATCTTCCCACTTCCGATGACCGGCCGGCCCCGGGCGCCCGGCGGGCCGACCCCGCAACGACGCCAGAAGCAGTAGCGGCCGGGCACCGACCCGGCCGCCGCGATTGCCGCCAATAGGGAAGAACGCTGCCTGCAGCTTAGAATTCAGCCTGCACTGCCTTGACCTCGGGCACCTGGGAACGCAGGGCCCGCTCGATCCCCATCTTCAGGGTCAGGGTGCTCAAGGGGCAGCCACCGCAGGCGCCCTGCATGCGCACCGTCACCAGACCCGTCTCCGGGTCAAAGCTGACTACCTCGACCTCGCCCCCGTCCATGCGGATGGCCGGCCGAATCTGATCAAGAGCTCTCTCGATTCGCTCCAGCACGTCCACCAGGACCACCTCACCACCATACCCGCCGGGGCCGGTCGCCTGAGCGCCAGCGCGTTTTGAATCCCTTGCAACTAGTGTACGCTACCGGCATTCCTTTGTAAAGCCGATTCGGATCAAAGGGGAAACAGCCGTTCCCCCGGGCCATCCCCCGACCCTTGACCTCCGCCGCCCACGGCGGGACCCAAGAGTCCCGGGCGCATGGCCGGCACCAGGCCGGAGAGACTATTCCCGGACCCGGACAACTCCCGGCCCCGAGGCCCAGACTCCTCAGCGGGGGGCGGTTCCACGATGCACGGAAACCGACCGCAGCGCGGCTTCCGTCACTCGTCCCGCCGGCTGGGCCGGAAGGGGACAGGCGGCTCCTTCGGCGCTGCCCTTCCCACCGGCGCCGGCGACATGGGATACGGTCTCGGCAACGGGTTCGGCTACGACTTCGGCGCCGGGGCAGCACCCCGGGCAGGCATCGGGACCGGCGAGGGGGCCCGGCAGGGACAGGACCACGGGCTCTGACCCTGCTGCAGGGAAAGCGGAGAGGCCGCCGGCCTTTGGCCGGCCTTCCCGCTTCCTCTTTAGCCGGCCTTCCCGCTTCCTCTTTCAGGCCCGGCTTTCTCCGGCCCGGTTTTCCGGCCTGGCCCGGGCCGCCTCAGAACAGCCGGGTCTGCACCGGGCTCAGGAAGCTCCGGCGGTGCAGGGGGCAGGGGCCCAGCCGCAGGAGGGCTTCCCTGTGCTCCCGGGTGCCGTAGCCCTTGTGCCGGGCAAAGCCGTAACCTGGGTAGGCCGCCTCCCACTCCAGGGCCATCCGGTCCCGGGTCACCTTGGCCAGAACCGAGGCGGCGGCGATGGAGAGGACCTTCCGGTCGCCCCCGACCACCGGCCGCTGGGGCCCCGGGTACCCGGGCAAGGGGGCGTTGCCGTCCACCAGCAGGAAGTCCGCGGTATCGGGGCGGCCGGGAAGCCGGTCCAGGGCCTGCCGGAGCGCCTGAGCCATCGCCTCGAAGGCCGCGTTGCGAATGTTGATCTGGTCGATCCGCTCCGGCCCCACCACCCCGATGCCCCAGGCCAGGGCTGTCGCACAGATCCGCTCGTAGGCTTCTTCCCGCTGGGCCTCGGTCATTCGCTTGGAGTCCGTCACCCCGGGCAGTTCGGCCCCCACCGGGAGGATCACCGCGGCCGCCACCACGGGCCCGGCCAGGGGGCCCCGGCCGACCTCGTCCACCCCCGCGACCAGCCGGTAGCCCCGGGACCAGAGAAGCCGCTCCATCCGCAGGGTTGCCATCGGGCTTCCCTCCCGCGGACACCCCCGGGCACCCAGCCCGGGGGTGAAGATCCTCTGGGCCATTTCGCCACGGGGAGCCGCCGCCCCTGCTGCCGGCACCTGCGGCCGGAAGGAAAGGGCCAGAAGGGCCAGGGAGGTGCTCCCATGCAGGGCTTCGGTCCTGGAGCCAAAGGCTCTCCCCTGGCCGCCCTCCTGATCCTGGCAGCCGCTGCGGCCACCCCGGGGTGCGCCCGGGGCAAGCCTCCCGCCGCGCCTCCCTCTCCCCCTACGGTGACGAGCCCCGCCCCCAGCGCCGGCGGCTTCCCCGCCCCTCCGCCCACCACCCCGCCGGTGCCAGCCCCGGAGGTCATCCTGGAGCCGGCGGAGGTCCCCCAGGGGCGGTGGCTCGTGGTCCGGGTCCTCGGGACCTCCGGTCCGGTGACGGGGGAACTGGCGGAGTTCGGCCCCC
>QGUP01000246.1 GCA_003242505.1 Bacillota bacterium | reverse complement strand
AGGAGCCCTTCCGCCACCCCGGGCGGGGCCGGGCGCTTGCCCCGGTCCACCAGGCGGGTGCCGGGCTCCAGGCCCTGGGCCCGGATGGCCTCCGCAAAGCCGGTCATGTGGTAGAGGAGGGGATGGGCCTTGGGCTGGGAGACAAAGGTGCCCTTGCCGTGGACCCGGGTGAGAAGGCCGGCGCGGACGGCTTCGGCGATGGCCTGGCGGACCGTGTTCCGGCTGACGCCGAAGAGGGCGCAGAGCTCCCGCTCCGAAGGGATCTGCTCGTTCAGCCGCCAGCGGCCGGCAGCGATGTTCTCCTGGATGGCCTCCACCACTTGCTGCCAGAGGGGGGTGGGGGACTTCGGCTCGACGGGCATGCCCGCACCTCCAGGCGCAGGGTGGCCGATGCGCGGCTCGGGTTCCGGGCCGGTTCACGGGTCGGGAATCTCCAGGTCCAGGAGCGGCGCGTACTGCTGAGCGCCGAAGACGTCGCTCTCCCCCGGGCTGCCGCTGGGCCGGCGCCGGCGGATGGTGAACTTGACCGCCAGGGCCGGGTCAAAGGTCACGTAGCTGTAGAGCCGGTCCGGCCCGATGCCGAAGAGCCGGCAGATGGCCTCGGGGCTGAGGGTCTGGCTCTGTCGGGCCCGGTCGTAGAGTTGCCGGGACTTGAAGATGATGTCGAAAGTGATCAGGTCGACCCCGGCGTTCTTGCTCCGGATAACGGAGGCCGCCTCCAGCAGCTTCACCTTGACCGACCTCCCTGGAATGGCCCGACTCGGCTGGGCTGCTGCTGGACCCGGCCTCAGCCGGGTTCCACCGTGATCAGGTGAATCTGGAAAAGCTCCAGCGGGTCGTCGACAGGCAGGGCGTGGTTGAGGGTCCACTCGTAGGCGGGGCGGGCGACAAGCACCTCGTCGGACATCAGCGCGGCGGTGCCGGCGGTGCCCCGGACGTCGGGGAGCCGGGCGTAGAACATCTGCCGCGCGCCCATCGCCGTGACCTCCCGGGCGAGGGCCAGGGTGGGCGCGACCCCTTCGACGATGACCGCCAGTTCGTGGCCAGGGACCGGCCGGGGCTCCAGCTCCTGCATGACGCCGTTACGGCCGTAAACGTGGTAGAAGAGCTGGTAGCCTTCCCGGCCGAACCGGGCCTCCACCTTGCTCCGGGCCCAGGCGATCACCTCGTCGATCCGGGCGATGGTGGTCGGATCCCGCAGCCCCACCACCGCGAGGCAGCGCTCCCCGACCTTGCCGGCCCCTTCGAGTTTGACGCTGTAGCAGTCGCTGGGCTGGAAGGTAAAGCCCGTCACCCGGGTACGCCGATCGTCGAGCGCCTCATAGACGCAGCCCCGCATATCCAGGACGCCGCCGGGGACCCGTTCGAAGTAGGGGGTGGCCCGCTCGTACATCGCGTGGCTGGCCACCGAGGCGGGGGTGCAGCGCTGGCCCGGGTGCATGGGTTCCAGCACCACTTCCCCTTCCCGGACGATGCCCAGCACCGACTCCTTGCCCATAAAAGGCTCGGCGCAGAAGGAGGCGCACTCCAGCACCTTGCCCGCGTAGTAGGCGGTGGCCGGGGAGATGCCCCGCCAGAGGAGGGGGGCGGCGAAGATAGAGGCGTCGGAGGCCCGGCCGCAGACCACGACGTCCGCCCCCAGTTCCAGGGCCCGGACGATCGGCTCCGGCCCCATGACCGCCACCGCCCGGTCGGTGCGGTCCAGGTCCTGAAGGGTCAGGTCCGGGCGGCCGTCCAGGCCGGGGATCCGCACGCCGGCCAGGAGCCGGCGCCGAATCTCTTCCACCTCCACGTCGGCGTAGATGTACGCCAGCCGGAAGGGGGGCAGCCGGTGGGCCGCTGCCACCTCCCGGAGGATGCGGACGTAAAGGTCCACCCCCCGGCGGGTGCCGGTGTCCGCTGCGGACCCGATGATCAGGGGCACCCCCCGCCGGCGGGTCTCCGTCAGGAGGATCTCGAGGTCGTGGCGCTGCCACTCCTCCGGGCTGGCGGGCTCGTCCGCCCCCAGGGGGTGGGGGCCGATGTCGGAGCTGCCCGAGTCCGCGACCACGAAGTGGGGGTTCCGCTCCATCCCCGCCAGGAAGCTCTCCTTCTCCAGGGGCGTGAACCCCAGGTGGCCGGTGGGGGAGAGCAGGCGGATCTCCTCGCTGCGGTCGTGAGCGCCCCCAGCGTCGCCGGCGGTTGCAACCAGGGCGCACCACCTCCCCTGTGGCTACCGGCGGGGCGAGGACCCTGGCCGGCAGCCCCGACCGGTGCCGTGTGGTCCCAACTGGTACCTACCAGTTTACTCATTACTATTCGGTCGAACACGAGAAATTCCTCTTCAGCGTAAAAAGAAACGCGTCTGACGTGACAAACAAAAACCGGTGCGAACCCCGGGCTCGCACCGGCGATCTGTCTCCTGTTCTACCTGATGAGGCCCTATTCGGCCGGGGAGAGGTCCGCCGGGGAGAGGCTCATCACCGTCACCGGGACGGCCGGGATCTCCAGCCGGGCCAGGGCGAGGCCCGTGCCCCGGCGGCCCGGCCAGAGTTCGGGGCGCACCTCCACCCGGCCGGGCGCGGTGAGGTCCTCCTGCTCCCACACGTAATCCGCGGTCAGGTCGACCCACCCATCCGGGGTGCCGGTGGTCACCAGGACATAGGTCACATCCCCGAGGGTGAGGGTGCCGGCGAAGGGTGCGTGGCGGTGGGCCTCCACCCAGTCCCGGACCGCCGCCGGGGCCTCGGCGGGATCGAGGTACCGGAAGGGAACCGGGATGTAGTTCGGGAGGCCGGGGTACTCGGGCAGCCGGGCCTGCCGGGCGGCCGCGGCGGCGTCGGAGTGGGGGTACTCCCGAAGGATCCGCTCGAAGTACGCGGGGTCCCGGCGGAGGTACCCCAGGCTGAGGAGGGCGTCCGCAGCCAGTTCGTGCCGAGGGAACTTCTCCACCACCGCTGCAAAGGCGGCCACGGCCTCCCGGACGATGGCGTCCGGCATCTGCCACAGGAAGACGTCGGAGCCGTAGTGCAGAAGCCTGGTCAGGGCCAGGCCCCGGGAGTAGAGGGCCCGGGCGGCGATGTCCGCCGGGGCGTCGGCCAGGCGGGCAAAGGCCCGGGCCGCCTGGACGTAGTTGTTGCTCTCCTCCACCCACCGGCGGTAGGCCGGGTCCATGTCCCCCTGGAGGGCCGCCAGCCCGTGGCCGCCAAAGTGTCCCCGGTAGTACCCCAGGTACTCCTGGCGGCCATAGGACCAGAGGTAGTTGTAGAAGAGGTACTCGTCGTGATACATGGCGGCGGCCAGGGCGTAGCGGCTCTCGGGGTCGTCCCGCTGGGCCAGTTCCTGCAGCCGGGCCGCCTGCTGCCGCTGCTGCCGGATCCCGGCCCAGAGGCCGTCCCACCAGAGGTAGCTGCCGGTGTAAGGGGTGACGGGCAGCGGGGCGGCGCCCTCGTACCGGGCCAGCACTTCATCGAGCCTGGCCACCGCCTCGCCGTACCGGCCCGCCCGCAGGGCCCGGACGGCCAGGGTGTACTCGATGAGGGGCTTCAGCTCCGCCACCGGGGGGTCTGCGGCCAGCCGCTGCAGTTCCGGCTCGTCCAGCCGGGCGTCCAGGAGCCAGGCGATGCGCCCCCTGGCGTGGTAGGCCATGTCGCCGTCGGGAAGGGTGGCCGCGGTGTAGAGCCACCGGAGGGCCTCGGCCCACTGGCCCCGGATCTCGTAGCTCCGGCCCAGGCGGTAGGCGGCGTCATCGGCCGCGGGGTGGTTCCGGTAGCTCTGCAGGAACTCCAGCCACCCCGGGATCTCCCGGTCCGGGTCGTAGTACCGGTCGCCGTACTCCCACCGGCCCCAGAGCTCGGGGCTCCCGCTCCACCGGTCCAGATCAAAGTAGGGAGCCCCCCGGACCGCCTCGTAGGCCCGGATCCCCCGGGCCAGGAAGGAGTCCGGGTACTGCTGGACCATCTCCTTGATCCAGTCCCAGTACCGCCAGAAGGAGTTTTCGGGGAAGGCGCCGTCCCGGTCGAGGGCGGCCATCAGGGCGGGGAAGTCTCCCATTTCGTAGAGGATCTGCTGCCGGACCGCGGGGTCGGTCTCCCCCTGAAGGAGTTCCCGCCACCCGGGGGCCTCCGGGCCCCACTCCGCCCGGAGGTACGCGATGGTCACGAGCTTCCCCCGGCGGCTCAGCCGGGGGTAGAGGGACCGGAGCACCTCCCCGCCCTCCACCGCCCCCACCACGTAGCCCTCCTGATTCCGGGGCTGGAGCAGGAACTGCTCCAGGAAGG
>QGUP01000245.1 GCA_003242505.1 Bacillota bacterium | reverse complement strand
GGGTGAGGGCCACGGGCCCGGGCTCGCTCCGGGCCATCCCCTCCGGCGCCGGGCCGAAGAGGGTTTCGCTGATCACCAGGAAGAAGGCAACGAAGACCATCACCAGCAGGGCCAGGAGCAGGATCGCCGGCCAGAGGAGCCCCCGCTGGAAGGCGGCGGTGAGGGTCATCAGTTCGCTGGCGAAGAGCCCCGTGGGCGGGGAGCCGACCATGGCCAGGAGGCCGGCGAGGAAGGTCAGGGCGGTGAGGGGCGCAGCCCGGAGCATCCCCTGGATCCGGCCGGTCTCCCGGGTCCGGTACTTCATCTCCACGTTGCCCACCGCGCAGAAGGCGAGGGACTTGCTGACGCTGTGGTTGACCGCGTGGAAGAGGCCCGCCAGGATCCCCAGGGGCACCCCGGTCCCCAGCGCGGTGGCGATGATCCCCACGTGCTCGACGCTCGAGTAGGCCAGCTGCCGCTTCAGGTCCTTCTGCCTGAGGATGAAGAACGCGGCGACGGCCACGGAGAGCAGGCCGAAGACCAGGAAGAGGGTCTGGGGGAAGCCGCCCCCCGCGGCGCGGGCGGCGATGGGGTAGTACCGGATAAGGGCGAAGAGCGCTCCCTTCTTCACCACCCCGGAGAGGAGCGCCGTCGCCGGGCTCGGGGCCTCCCCGTAGGCGTCCGGCAGCCAGGTGTGCATGGGCACGAGGCCAAGTTTGGTGCCGTAGCCGATCAGGATGAAGACAAAGGCGAGCCGGGCGAGTTGCGGGTCGAGGCGATCGGCCACCTGGACCACCTCGGTCCAGGCCATTGCCCGGTGGGCGTGCTGGAGGACGTGGAAGGCATCGGCGTAGGTGAGGACCGTGCCGAAGAGGGCGAAGGCCAGGCCGACGCCGCAGACGAGGACGTACTTCCAGGCCGCCTCCTGGGCGGTCTTGCGCCGGTAGAAGCCCACCAGGAAGGCCGAGGCCAGGGTGGTGCCCTCCACCGCCGCCCAGAGGATCGCGATGTTGTTGGACAGGGCGGCGAGGACGGTGGTGAAGAGGAGCAGGTGGTAGAAGCCGTAGTAGGACCGGAGCCCTTTCTCGTCGGTCTCCCCCGCGGCCAGGTCGTGGCGGAGGTAGCCCACCGAGTACAGCCCCGCCAGGAACCCCACGGTCCCGATGATCAGCACCAGGACCGCGCTCAGGGCGTCGGCGTGGAGGAGGTCCTCGAGGGCCGCAAGGCTCCCACCGGCGAGGACCTGGCCGCCCAGGGCCAGGCTCAGCCCCAGGAGCACCGTGCTGCCGGCCAGGTGCACGGCTTCCGCCATGGCCCGGGACCTGCTGACGAAGGCCCCCAGGGCCGTCAGCAGGGGTACCGCGAGGAGCCAGACCAGGATGTTGCCGTCCAACTCCGATCACCTAGCCTTTGAGCAGTGTCAGTCGGTCCGTGTCCAGGGAGCCGAAGGCCTTGTGGAGCCGCCTGGCCAGAACGGCCATGATCACCACGGCGAAGATCGCGTCGGTCATGATCCCGATCTCCACCGTCTCCGGCGCGTTGTAGGCCATGATCGCCAGGGTGAGGTGGGAGCCGTTCTCCATCAGGCAGTAGCCCAGGATCTGCTTGAGGGCGTTCCGCCGGCTGAGGATGCAGAGGACGCCCAGGAGGAAGTGGGCGATGGAGACCGCCAGGGCGACCTTGAGGTCGAGGAGCGCCCGGGCCTGAAGGGGCTCCACCACCAGGAAGGAGACCGCCACCAGCGCCACCGCCGCCATGACCGAGAGGGGAACGGGCAGGGCCGCTCCCTCCTCCTCCCGGTGGCCGACGGCCCGGAGGGTCCGGAGGATGAGGTACGGCACCAGGAAGGCCTTGGTCACCAGGGCCGTCACCGACCAGACGTACAGGGGCTCGGCCTCCATGAAGTACGCCAGGGAGAGGAAGATCCCCACCAGCACCAGGGACTGGAGAGCGTACATGTAGGCGGCGGTCCGGAGTTTCCGGGTCTCCACCACCAGCACCGAGGTGAGGATGAGGAGCACCGCCAGGGTGTTCACCGCGCTGGTGCCATCCACCCGCGCATCGCCTCCTCCAGCGCGCCGAGCGCGCAGACCATCACAGGTTGACGACGCAGAGCGTTACCGGTTGACGAAGCAGACCCTCACAGGCTGACGAGCTGGAAGACGAAGGCCGCCAGGGCCAGGCCGAAGGCCACCCAGGTGACCTCCGGAGTCTTGAAGAGGATCAGCCGGGCCATGGTGTTCTCCACCAGGGCGCCGAGGACCACGAGGGCCAACACCTTGAGGAGGAAGGCCCCCAGGGCGACGAGGATCCCGGCCAGGGTGACCTCCGCCGCGCCCCCCGGGAAGAAGAGGGCGAGGAAGAGGGCGGCCGCGAGGACCTGCTTCATGTACAGGCTCCACTTGAGCAGGGCCAGGGGCGGGCCGGAGTACTCGGTCAGAGGCCCTTCCTGGAGTTCCTGCTCCGCCTCCGCCAGGTCGAAGGGGAGTTTGCCGGCCTCGATGTAGGCCGCGACGGCCATCGCCGCCCCGGCGAGCCAGATGCCCGGGCTCCCGAGGGGGACCGCCCCGCCGGCCACCTCTGCGGCGATCCGGCCGAGGTCCGTGGACCCCGCGGCCAGGCTCAGGACCAGGAGGACCAGGATCAGGGTCGGCTCCACCAGGGCGGAGAGCCCCATCTCCCGGGCGGCGCCGATGCCGGCGAAGATGCTGCCGGCATCAAGCCCGGCGAGGGCCAGGAAGAACCGGGTGAGGGCAAAGAGGTAGATGACCAGGATCGCATCCCCGGCCCGGCCCAGGGGGGACTCCCGGGTCAGGATGGGAATCATCCCCGCGATGAGGAGGGTGGCGGCCAGGGTGATGTAGGGCGCGGCCCGGTAGACCCACCCCGCGGGGGCCGGCACCACCTCCTGGCGCTGGAAGAGCTTCACCAGGTCCCGGTAGTTCTGCCAGACGTCCGGCCCCTTCCGGGAGTGGAGCTTGGCCCGGAGGGTCCGGGCGACGCCGGAGAAGAAGGGCGCCACCAGCAGCACCAGGAGGGCCTGGAGGAGACCGAGGAGGAAGAGTGTGGGCGTCGGCATGGGGTTCCCTCCTACCTCACCGTCGCTCCCTCACCGCCGGCAGGAGCGAGACGACGACCTCACCAGAGCGAGGCGACTACCTCACCACCGCCAGGAGGAGGATGAGCAGGGTGGCTATGATGTAGAGGGCGTAAAGCCGGACGTTGCCCTGCTCCAGCCGCTGCACCTGCCGGCCCAGGGCCAGCGCGCCCAGGGCCAGGGGCCGGTGGAGCCAGCGCTCCCACCAGTCCTCCCCCACCGCCAGGGCGGCAAGGGTCCGGCGCCAGCCCGGGGCCAGGGCCGCCCCGAGCCGGGGGAAGAGGGGACGGACCTGGAAGAAGGGCCGGAAGAGAACCCGGAGGGGCTGGGCAAAGCCCCTGGCCGTTCCGGCCATCCGGGGCGAGTAGGCGTACCCGGCGGCCCAGGGCTCGGCATCCACCCGCCGCGCGGGCCGGAGGCCGCCGTGGAGGGTCCCCATCACCAGGGGCAGCGCGAGGGCCCCAATCAGGAGGATGGCGACCAGGGGCGTGGAGAGCACCGCCTGGGGGTCGCCCGGGGCGAGGAGGCTCGCTCCGGCGGCCACAGAGACCGCCCCGCCGGCCAGCCCGGCCGCTGCGGCCAGGCCCTCCGCCGGCGCCGCCACCAGCGGGGCCACCGCCGGGGCGCCCAGGCCCAGGCCCAGGCAGGCCGCGGCCAGGAAGGCGATGCCGGCCACCATGGGCCCCGGGGCCTCCTGGACCTCCGCCGGCCGGCCGCTCCGGGCCGGGCCGCCGAAGGCCGCCCCGTAGGCCCGGACGAAGCAGAGGGCCGCCAGGGCTCCGGCCATGGCCAGGGCCGCCACCCCCAGGGGCGCCAGGACCTTCACCGCCGGCACGGCGCTGGCGTGGGCCCGCACCAGGGCCTGATAGGTGAGCCACTCGCTGACGAAGCCGTTAAGAGGCGGCAGGGCGGAGGCGGCCAGGGCGCCGGTGAGGAAGCCCGCGCTGGTCCAGGGCATCTGCCGGGCGAGGCCCCCCATCCGCTCCAGGTTCCGGGTGCCAACCCGGGCGACGACCGCCCCGGCCCCGAGGAAGAGGAGCCCCTTGAAGAGGGCGTGGCCCAGGAGGTGGAAGAGCCCGGCGGTGAGGCCCAGGACCGCCAGGGTCCGGTGGCCGCTGGCAAGGCCCGCCATGCCGGCGCCGATGCCCATCAGCATGATCCCGACGTTCTCCACGCTGCTGTAG
>QGUP01000244.1 GCA_003242505.1 Bacillota bacterium | reverse complement strand
AAGAGCCGGGGGCCCGGGCGCAGGGCAGAGGGCGGGGCCCGTTCCGCCGCCCCTTCCCGGTCTTAAGGCGCCCCGGCCGGGTTTGGGGCCGGCTCCGACCGGGATGCCGGCCGCCGGGGGCCTGCCGCCCGCATCAGGCGCAGCCGCTCCCGGAGGTCCATCGGCTCTCCCCTCCTTTCCCCAATTGGTGGCCATCCTTTCCCCAGTTGGTCGCTATCCTTATTCTCAGTTGGTCCCTATGCTTTCCTCAGTTGCTGGCTACCTGTGCTTTCCCAAGTTGGTCGCCATCGATTTCCCAGTTGATCGCTATCCTTTCTCCAACTGGTCGCCAGGCTTCAGTTCACCGGCCCGCCGTCCTCCAGGGCCAGGAGCAAGAGCTTCTGGGTCTCCGCCTTGCCGGTCCCCTGGGGCCCCACGCAGGAGGGGCAGCCGCTTTCGCAGGGGCAGGACTGGACCCGCTCCAGCGCGGCGGTGAGGAGGAGGGTGTGCAGGTCGTAGGCCTTCTCCGCCAGGCCGATCCCCCCGGGGTAGGCGTCGTAGAGGTAGAGGGTCGGCCGGCCGGTGAAGGGGCTCTTGATCTGGGCCACCGCCCGGAGGTCCCGGGGATCGCACATCAGGTACATGGGTGCCAGGCTCTCCAGCAGGTGGCTGAGCCCCACCAGGGCAGACTGGAGCCCGTCGGGCTCGAACTGCTGGGCGATCTCCTCGGGCACCTGCAGCCAGTAGGCCGCGGTGTGCATCTCGTCCTCCGGCAGGTGAATCTCCCCCCAGCCCACGTTCTCGTGGGTGTGGAGCTTGATCTTCTTGAAGATGGTCGCCTTGGCGGCGGTCATCACCTCGCCGAAGGCCTTCTCCAGCCCGAGTTCCCGCTGGGACTTGAAGACGTCCAGGGGCCGGACCGTCACCGCGAGCTGGGCGTCGGTGTAGTAGTCCACATCCACCTGGTGGACGTAGGCCTTCCGCTCCTCCCAGTCCAGCTTGTCCACGTGGTACTGCTGCCCCTCGTGGATGTAGATCGCATGGTCGTGGAGCATGGTCATGGCCGCCAGCCGGTCCATCTCGCCGATGACCCGGTGCTGGGGCCCGGTGGTGTCGATGATGACGAAGTTCTCCGCGGAGGCGCTCCGGAGGGAGATGTCCTCCGCGGGGAAGTTCTCGCTCATCCAGTGCCAGCGGCCGCCCACGTGCCGGAGGATCTTCTCCTCCTCCAGGTAGGCCAGGATCTCCCGGGTGGAGTCCGGGTCGAGGCCGAAGGCCTCGCCGTCCTCGAAGGGCAGTTCGAAGGCGGCGCACTTGAGGTGGCTCGCCAGGATCATCAGGTTGTCCGGGTTGATGAGGGCGTGCTCGGGGGACCGGCCGAAGAAGTAGTCGGGGTTGTTCACCAGGAACTGGTCCAGGGGGGAGGAGGAGGCCACCAGCACCGCCGCCGAGATCCCCTGCCGCCGGCCGGCCCGGCCGGCCTGCTGCCAGGCCGAGGCGATGGTGCCCGGGTAGCCGGCCAGCACCGCGGCCTCCAGCTGGCCGATGTCGATGCCGAGCTCCAGGGCGTTGGTGCTCACCACCCCCAGCACCTCCCCCGTGCGCAGCCCCCGCTCGATCTCCCGGCGCTGGGAGGGGAGGTAACCCCCCCGGTAGCCCCGGATCTGGGGGGCCCGCTTCTCGGTGAGCCCGGCCTTGCCCCGGGCCAGGTCCTCCTTCAGGTAGGTGACCAGCACCTCGGTGTTCAGCCGGGTGCGGGTGAAGACGATGGTCTGGATCCCGTTTTGCAGGAACATCCCCGCCACCCGGCGGGCAGCCTTGAGCACCGGCTCCCGGAGCCCGTCCCGGGTCACCACCGGCGGGTTGTAGAAGATGAAGTGCTTCTCCCCCCGGGGGGCCCCGTTCTGATCGACCAGGTGCACCTCCTTGCCGGTGAGCCGCTCGGCCAGCTCCTTCGGGTTGGCGATGGTGGCGGAGGCGCAGAGGAAGACCGGGTCCGAGCCGTAGAACCGGCAGATCCGCCGGAGCCGCCGGATGACGTTCGCCAGGTGCGAGCCAAAGACCCCCCGGTAGGCGTGGAGCTCGTCGATCACCACGTACCGGAGGTTCTCAAAGAGCCGGACCCACCGGGTGTGGTGGGGCAGGATCCCGGTGTGGAGCATGTCCGGGTTGGTGATCACCACCTGCCCCGCCTGCCGGATCGTAGGCCGGAGGCTGTCGGGGGTGTCCCCGTCGTAGACGTAGGACTTGATCTCCACGTCCAGGTGCCGGCCTAACTCCTGCAGCTCCGCCACCTGGTCCTGGGCCAGGGCCTTGGTGGGGAAGAGGTAGAGGGCCCGGGCCGCGGGCTCCTTGAGGATGGTGGAGAGGACCGGCAGGTTGTAGGTGAGGGTCTTGCCCGAGGCGGTGGGGGTGACCACCACCACCGACCGGCCGGCCAGGGCGTGGGCGATGGCCTCGGCCTGGTGGGTGTAGAGCCGCCGGATCCCCCGGCGGGCGAGGGCCTCAATAAGCCGGGGGTCCAGCCCCGGCGGAAAATCCGCATAGCGGGCGGGCTGGGCCGGCAGGACCTCCCAGTGGGTGACGCAGGCCATGAAGGATGGGTCGTGGCGCAGCCGCTCCAGGAGTTGCGCGAGATTCACCGCAGAGGGGGAGAGCCCCCCGCACCCCCTTTCCCATCGCGCTGCCGCATCTCCCCAAACAATTCCCCGGCCGCCGGCCTTTCCCCTGCCGGCCGGCCCCCGGCAGGCGAACAGAGTTTCGCTCTGCGGTTCGGCCCGGTGGGCCCGGTGACCGCTGGTCAGGGAAGGGAAGAACCGATACCATTGAGGGAGTGAAAAAACCCAGGAGGCGGGTTCTGACCATGCTGGACATCCTGGCCTTCGGTCCCCATCCCGACGACGCAGAGATCGGCTGCGGCGGCACCCTGGCCCTCCACGCCGCCCGGGGCGAGCGGGTGGGCATCTGCGACCTTACCCGGGGGGAGCTGGGCACCGGCGGCGACCCGAAGATCCGGGGGGAGGAGGCGGAAGCCGCGGCCCGGATCCTGGGGGTCAGCCTGCGGCTCAACCTCGGGCTGCCCGACGGGGGGCTGATCTACGGCGCCGGCGGCCGGGGGGCCGGCGGGGGGCAGAAGCGGCGGATCGTCGGGGGGGTCCGGCGGCCCCGGCCCCCGGGGGTGCTGGTGCCCTGGCACACCGACCGACACCCGGACCACACCGCGGCCCATCACCTGCTGAACGAGGCGATCTTCGCCGCCGCCCTGGCAAAGTACGATGCGCCGGGGGAGCCCCACCGGGTGGAGCGGGTGCTCTACTACTTCATCAACGACGCGGCGGAACCGTCGCTGCTGGTAGACGTGAGCGCCACCTGGGAGAAGAAGCGGGAGAGCCTCCTGGCCCACCGGAGCCAGTTCGACCTCGCCGCCTCCGGGGTGGAGACCCCCCTCAACAAGCCCTGGGGGCTCCTCTACAAGGTGGAAGCCCGGGACCGGTACTTCGGCAGCCTGGCCGGGGTGGCCTTCGCCGAGGGGTTCGTGGCCCGGCAGCCGCTGCTCCTCCCTGGGGTGCTGTAATCCGGGTTGCGGTAGTCAGAAGGTGCGGAGGGAGCGGGGCCTCTGGAGGTGCGGCCCATGCGGATCGGCATCGTCTGCTATCCCAGCGTGGGTGGCAGCGGGATCGTGGCTACGGAGCTGGGGCTGCAGCTTGCCCAGCGCGGGCATGAGGTTCACTTCTTCTCGTCGGAGGTGCCCTTCCGCCTCCGGCGGTTCCACGAGCGGGTCTTCTTCCATCAGGTGGAGACGCCGACCTATTACGTCTTCCGGGAACCGCCATACGTCCTGAGCCTGGCCAGCCGGATCGTACAGGTCCACCGCCTGGCTGGGCTCGATGTGGTCCACGCCCACTACGCCATCCCCCATGCCGCAGCGGCCTTCCTGGCCCGGGAGATGGCCGGGGGCCAGTTCCGGGTGGTCACCACCCTCCACGGCACCGACATCACCCTCCTGGCCCAGGAGCCGTCCTACGCCGAGGTCCTCGCCTTCTGCATCGAGCAGTCCGATGCGGTCACCGCCGTCTCCTGTGCCCTGCGGGAGGAGACCCTGGCCACCCTTGGGGTGCAGCGGCCCCTGGAGGTCATCCCGAACTTCCTGGACTGCCAGGTTTACCGCCGGCAGTTCCGGCCGGAGGTTCGGGCCGCCTTCGCCCAGCCGGAGGAGAAGGTCCTGGTCCACCTGTCCAACCTCCGGCCGGTGAAGCGGGTCGAGGACGTGGTGCGGGTCTTCGCCGC
>QGUP01000243.1 GCA_003242505.1 Bacillota bacterium | reverse complement strand
AGCTTACCAACGGCTAGACCTGTATCGCCCCATCCCGTAGGGAACCGAATTTACACCACTTGACGAGACGTGACCCCCCACGCGTGTGGGGACGATAGCGCAACGCCCAGGCCACCCGGCGACCGTGGCGGTTCACCCCCACGCGTGTGGGGACGATGACCACCAACAACTGCCACTATGAACTGGTTCGGTTCACCCCCACGCGTGTGGGGACGATTATGCGTGATCGATCTTGTCGGCCTCAAGCATCGGTTCACCCCCACGCGTGTGGGGACGATTTTTCGGGGCACCCGGTTTGGGTGTCCCTACTCGGTTCACCCCCACGCGTGTGGGGACGATGGTGGCAGTTCCTCCATGCGCCGCCAGTCCACCGGTTCACCCCCACGCGTGTGGGGACGATGGCCCCTCCTGCCCCGGCAACACCGACAGTTTCGGTTCACCCCCACGCGTGTGGGGACGATTCCGGCTTGCCTACCACCAGGACCGGCCTACCCGGTTCACCCCCACGCGTGTGGGGACGATGTCGGGTTCCCGGCCCCGCAGATCGGGCAGGTCGGTTCACCCCCACGCGTGTGGGGACGATTTCAGGCCGGCCACCCGGCCGCCGGCTTTCGTCCGGTTCACCCCCACGCGTGTGGGGACGATGAATGGCTTGGGTGCGGCTTCTACGCAGTACACGGTTCACCCCCACGCGTGTGGGGACGATGTAATCGCATTCCAGACGGCCTCGGTGACCTGCGGTTCACCCCCACGCGTGTGGGGACGATTCGCCCCGGGGCTGGTACTGGACGGAGTCCACCGGTTCACCCCCACGCGTGTGGGGACGATACTTCCGAAACCGGCTTTGCAACCGCATCGGTCGGCCAATACCCCTGGATAAGTATCAAAAATAGCGCAATCACGCGATTTCCAGAGAAAGAATACCCCCATTTCCAGCCCTGGCCGAATATAGCCGTAGATGGACCACATGCCTGACACCAGCGGTAAGGACAGGCCTGACCGGGGGCAGGGACTTGCCCCGCCCCCGGCCACACCACATTCTCCGTCGCCTACACCGGCCCCACCGACAGGAGGCCGAATCCGTACGCCTTGGCCGGCCCGATCCCATTAACCAGGGCTTCCCGGAAGCGGTCGGCATCCACGACCCGGAGGCGCCCTTCGAACAGGACCCCCTCCAGAGTGATCCGCCCGGCGGGATGGCGGCCTTCAACACGAAAGGCGCCGCCGGCCAGTACCCGGACGTCGGCCAGGTTCTGCACCGAGGAGAGTTCGGTCAACTCAAATCCTGCAGCCTCGGCCTTGCGCCGGAGCCACGCGACCGCCGCCTCCTCCTTCCGCAGCGGCACCCGCCGGCCGTTGGGGTTCTCGCTGCGGATTTTCCGGGTGGCGTTGGCCAGGAGCCGGAACCGGAGCCAGAGTCCCGGGCGGATGGCCTCCAGGAGGCCGCTGATGTCTTTCACGGCGCACCCCAGGGGGCCAGGAAGCAGGTACCCCTCAGGCAGGCGGCTCCAGTCGGGCTGGACCCGGGACTGCACCAGCACCGTCACCGGACCGTATCCCCGGTGGGGTTCCACGCGGTAGAGCACCCCACAGGCGGCCCGGGCGGAGGGGCCGACCTCCGGGAAGGCCCGCATGATGGTGCGGTGCATCTCGTGGCAGTCGGCCAGGTCCCGCTGCACCTCACGGCTCTGGGGGTTCAGCCGCAGCCGGCTCAGGTACATGCAGTGGCTCCCCCCTCTCCTTGGGGCGCCTCCCCGGGAAAGGGCACGTGACCGACCCGGACCGTCCGGTTGGCGTACATCCGGGCCGGGTTGACCCGAATCCGGTCTGGCCGGATGGCCTCACCGGCGGGATCTTCCACGACAATCCGCAGGGTCGAAGGAGGTTCCTTGAGGGTCTGCCGGCCGCCCCAGTCCCACGGGTGCCGTTCCAGGGCTTCCTCGATGGAGTCGTAGGCGTCTGTCAGCCCCTCCAGCACAGGACGGGTGGGGATGCACGACTTCCGGCCCAGGTAAAGAGGCCAGCGGGGCGCCGCCAGGGCAGCGGCGCACCGGCGCAGCACCTCATCGGGGCCGTCCAGCACGACCAGGAAGGCTGCGTCCTGCAGATACGCACGGGGGGAGATCACCGTCGCCGGATCGTCAGGGCTCCCCCTCACGCCCCCGGACGCGATGGGCAGAACCCCGGTAATGGTCTGGAAATCCACCAGCCGAGTACCCGGATGCTCCACCCGGACACCCATCCGGAGTTGGGCATCCAGTTCCTCCAGGCGGGGGTCTCCAACGGGGTAGCCAAGGGCGCAGCCCAGCAGCCCGACGATACCCGACTTCGAAGGCTCCTCCCCCGTGTCCCGAACATCCCACCGGGAACGGAGGCCCCAGGACTGGAGCGGACCCTCCAGCCGCAGCAGGAGCAATAACTTACCCATGCCGGGCCCTCTCCTCCAGGACTGCCGCCAACTGCCCGGTGAGGTCGTCCAGGGTGTCGCAGAAGGTGGTGCCGGCCACCTCCACATCCCGGGTGGTGAACCACAGCCGCGCGATGCTTTGCAGGCTGAACTTCCGGGTGAGCTTCTCCACGTGCTCTTTCAGTTGCAGGATGGACTGCTCCACAAGGTCCCGGCTCCGGCCGCCCTGGTCATCATCGCCCCAGTTCGTGCTCACCGTCACAGGCTTGACAAAGGCGTTGGCGTAGCTCACCGGAGTCGGGTACGGCCGGACTTCCACCAGAATGGCATCCGGAAGCTGGTGGGCGGCGAAGCTATTCTGCTTGCCGCTGGGGGTGGTGAAAACCGCGGCCTTCAGGAACGCCAGCACCGTCCGCCGGGCCACTGCCTCCGCCTCCCGGCGCGCCGCCGCATAGCGCTCCTGCTCCTCCGGCGTAGCCCCCGGCTCCGGCGCCGGCCCGGCGAGGTTGTCCACCAGGCCGTCGAAGTCGATGGAGAAGTACTTGTAGTAGCAAGCGGAGTTGAACTCCACATCGCCGATCATGCCCGCGCCCCGCTCGTCCTCGGCTTCCTGGGGCCGGAGGAGATCGTCCACCGCGGTAAAGTAGTCGAACTCGTGTTCCATCTTGTGGGTGGAGATGGCGTGAGCCACCTGCACCGAGGCCTCCACATCCCGGAAGGCCTCCGAGGTGATCATCCGGCCGAAAAGCGCGATATCCGGCGTGATGGGCCGCCACCCCTTGCGGCCGATGCTCCGTTCAATATCCTTTGGCGAAACCTTCTTCGCCTCATCCGGAGAGGAGAGGCCCTGCGCCACCTCAAAGAGGGCATCGGCCACTGCCTCGATGTCCGCGGGGGAAAGGAACATCATCTGGGCCGTCTCACCGGCCTCCTGCTCCCTGCCCTCCTTGTTGCCAAAGCCGGAGGCCTTCTGGGCCAGGATGGCAGCAATCTCTTCGGGGATCCCCCGTTCCACCAGCCGCTTGCGCACCAGCTCCGGCAGTTGCCGGGTGCGCACGCCAAGTTCGATCCCAAGCTCTGCAGCAAAGATGGGCGAACGGCGGATGGTGCGCTTCAGGCACTGGCTGGAGATCCGTGCCCGCCGCACACCACCGAAGATGCAGTCTTTCGGGCTGCCGGTGTCGTCCCGGTTCAGGTTGGCCGGGGCATGGTTCTGCAGCATGTGGATCTCAATCAGCATCCCTCACTGACCTCCCTCTGCCGCTACGGCCTGCGGCTCCTGGCTCGCCGCATCGCCGTGGAAGTAACTGCGGGCCCACCGCTTCTGGACGATCCGGTCGGGGTGCCCCCACCAGTTCAGGTCCAGGAGAAGCTGCACCCAGTCGACCCCCACCTGCTGGCTGGCCGCGAGCTTCACGGCCTGCCGCAGCCGGTAGGGGAGTTCTCCGGTTCCCCGCCGGCGGTCGTAATCAGCCTCCAGGAGGATCCGCATCCGGCTGTCCAGACCCTCCCGATTGGTCCGCTGCCGAAGGACGGCCATGGTGCGGCCAAAATCGCCGTCCACCGGCTTGTGGCCGTTGAGGGGGAACAAGGTAGCCACCAGGAAGAAGGTCTCTTCCGGGAACTGAGGCTCTGGGGGCAGGAGCCGGTAGAAGAGCCCGAGGGCGTTCCGGGCCGTGGCCAGCCGCTCACCGGCGCTCCGCCGGAGGACGGCCAGTTCGCCCCGACCCAGCGCCTGGAGACGCTCCACAAACCGCTCTGCCTGCCGCCGGGCCTCCTGCCAGGGCCGTTCGCTCATCCTCTCCGCTGCCTCCTCTCACCTCGTCTCCGTTCCTTCCCCGCGCCCTCGCCCCGCAGGCCGG
>QGUP01000242.1 GCA_003242505.1 Bacillota bacterium | reverse complement strand
ATCCTAGGGAGAGACCGGACCGGGGGCGGGTCCCGATCGCCGCAGGCTCGGTCGGGGGTTGGTACCCACCCCGGTCGCGGTCCACTCCGCCGGAGCGGAGGGAGAGCCGTGACCGGGGCAAGCGACCGGCAGGCGATGCCGCCCGACCCACCGGCCCGGAAGGGCGGCCGGTGGCAGGCAGACCGGCTATGGCCAGGGCATCCGGACCTGGTGGCCCCGGAAGGCCAGGGGCCCATCTGGCCCGCGGTCGGTGGGCTGGCCGGAACGGAACCAGCAGCGGAGGGGGAGGAGGAGCCGTCGTGACCACCATCAAGGTGACGGAGCTTGTGGGGCAGTCCAAGACCTCCTGGCAGGACGCGGTCCACACGGCGGTAAAGGAAGCGGCCAAGACCGTGCGGAACATCAGCGGGGTCGAGGTTTACAACCTGACCGCCGACGTCCAGGACGGCAACATCGTCGAGTACAAGGCCAACGTGAAGATCGCCTTCCGGGTGGAGCCCGACCGGGGCACGAGCCGCTGAGGGGTCCGTCCTCACCCGGGTTGCGGGCAACCGGGTGCCGCAGGCTCCAGGGGCAACCCCGGGTGGGGGGACAACGGAAAAGGACGCCAGGGGCGCCAGAGGGTGCCCCTGTTTCCCTTTCGCGAGTCACTGTCTGTGCTCAAAGCCCGTGCGTGCTCAAAGCCCGTGCCGGGGGTCGCTCCCCGGGGCGAGTTCGGGTCCCGTGGGTCAAAGTTCGCTGTCCGGAAGCCTGGTTCCCATGAAGACCGTCCGTAGGTTACAATACAAAATAGGTCTATTCGAGACCTTTGTTTTTCAATTTTGTCATTCTGGCAGTGCCCCCGGTCGTGGGTGCGTTGACCTCCTTTCCACGACACAATCGGGCGCGGGGACGAGAGGGGTGGCGGCGGTGGTATCGCTGGCCAGTCAGTTTGGCCGGCCACAGGGGTTTGTCGGCCAGGTGGTGGGTGCGCTCATGGCCCGGACCAACCGGGAGCTCAACGCCTGGACGGTGGGCCTGCTGGAGGTGGCGCCGGGGGACCGGTTCCTGGAGATTGGTTTCGGTCCCGGGGTGGGGGTGGAACTTGTCTGCCGCCGGACCGGGGCGGCCGTGGTGACGGGAGTTGACCACTCCGAGGTGATGGTCCAGCGGGCCTCCGGGAGACCTACCGGGTGCTGACGTCGGGTGGCCGGGCGGCGATCACCCTCCAGCCCCGGGATGCCCGGAGGCGGTGGAGGAGAGGGGCCGGTGGCTCCGCGACTGCATGGCCGCGGCGGGGTTCGCATCGGTGCGGCTCGTCACCCGGGCGCTGCGCCCGGTGACGGCCCTCTGCGTGGTGGGGGTGAAGCCGGCGGAAGAGCCGGGCGGGACCGGCCAGTGAAACAGACGGCCGGCGCAGATCGGGCGGTGAGCGGGTCGCCGGGGCGTCCCGGGCGTGGGATCGCCTCACCCGCGCCGGTCGAGGAGGTGGACCACCACCCGGTACACGAAGGCGGCGATGGACAGGGCAGCCAGGCTGCCCCAGAACCCGATGCGGGGGAGCATGAAGTAGACTGCGGCGAGGGACAGGATGACAAAG
The DNA here is from genome assembly GCA_003242505.1 of Bacillota bacterium. Lineage (GTDB taxonomy): Bacteria > Bacillota > Sulfobacillia > Symbiobacteriales > ZC4RG38 > ZC4RG38. Next base: position 2,690 of record QGUP01000242.1, on the reverse strand, counting down.
CCCAGTTCCTCAAGGATCGCCCAGCGGTTTCCCTGCATGGCTTACACCTCGCGGCGACGAGGCAACATCCCCACTGGCGACGTCCCCATCCAAGAGAGTAAGAACCCCCTGACCGCCTGTCGCGGTCAAGGGGGTTCTTGTGGCACACCGGGGACAGCGCCGCGGCCAGTAAGCCCCAGGTTGCCGAGGTCAGCCCGAACGGCCGGAAGGCCTACAGGTCCAGAACTCAGAGCCTTGCCGCTCTGGCCCTGGACGCCGGTCACCCCTGGGACGACGGTTCCCCCTGCCGGGACCCTGGGACGACCTCGTGCCCGCCGAACTCGTGCCGGAGCGCGGCCACCACCTTGCCGGCGAAGGTGTCCTGCTGCCGGGACCGGAGGCGCATGGCGTAGCTCATGGCGATGGCCGGCATCGGCACCCCGGCCTTCCAGGCCTCCTCGATGGCCCAGGAGCCGGTGCTGCCGCCGCCAATCACGCCGGCGATGGACTCTAGCCGCGGGTCCCGGGCCAGGGCCCGGGCGGTCAGTTCCATCAGCCAGCCCCGGATGACGCTGCCGTGGTTCCAGAGGTCGGCCACCCGAGCCAGGTCGATCGGGTACGGCCCCTGGGCCAGGAGTTCAAACCCCTCGCCGATGGCCTCCAGCATGCCGTACTCGATGGCGTTGTGGACCATCTTCACGAAGTGGCCGGCGCCGCTGGGGCCCACGTGGGCATACCCGCCGGGCTGGGCGATGGCGGCGAAGAGGGGCTCGGCAAGCCGGAATGCCTCCGGATCGCCTCCGACCATCAGGCAGAAGCCGTGGCGGGCACCCTCGACACCGCCGCTGGTGCCGCAGTCCAGGTAGTGGATCCCCCGGCCCCGGAGCGCCTCCGCCCGGCGGACCGAGTCCCGGTAGAAGGAGTTGCCGCCGTCGATCAGGACATCCCCCGGCTCCAGGTGGGGGGAGAGTTCGGCGATCACCCGGTCCACCGGCTCCCCGGCCGGCACCATCATCCAGACCACCCGGGGCCGGGGCAGGGCCGCGGCCAGTTCCGGCAGGCTGCCGCCGCCAGTGGCGCCGGCCTCCACCAGCGGCTGTACGTGGGCCGGGTTGACGTCGTAGACCACCGCCCGGTGGCCGACCCGGAGCAGATGCTGCGCCACGCCCCGGCCCATCCGGCCGAGTCCGATCACGCCGTATACCTTCTGTGCCACGGTTAAACCATCTCCTTGTCCATCGGCTGCACAGGGTGCAGGGATTTTCTTGAGTCAGGTTCGGGGGTGACCCCGGCCCGCTGCCGGGGCCACCCCCTGCATCTTTCTCTACCGGAACTTAGCTCAGATGAACAGGCTCAGGATCAGCACGCAGGTGACGCCCACCAGGGCGATGATGGTCTCCATCACCGTCCAGGTCTTGAAGGTCGTCTTCTCATCCATGCCGAGGTACTGCTTCACGAGCCAGAACCCGGAGTCGTTGACGTGGGAACAGATGGTGGCACCGGAGGCGATGGCGATGGTCACCCACGCCGGGTCGACGTTGGGGAAGCCCTCCAGGATCGGCGCCATGAAGCCGGCCGCGGTCATCATGGCCACGGTGGCGGAACCCTGGGCGATCCGCACCACCGACGCGATGAGGAACGCTAGGAGGACGGGCGAGAGCCCGAGGTTGCCCAGGGACTGGGCCATGGCCTCGCCGATCTTCGAGTCGACCAGCACCTGCTTGAAGACGCCACCGGCGCCGGTGACCAGGATGATCAGCCCCGCCGGGCCAAGGGACTTGGAAGCGATCTTCTGGATCGCATCCAGGGTCAGTCCCTGCCTGCGCCCCAGGGAGTAGAACGCGAGCAGGGTGGCGATGATCAGGGCGGTGAAGGGATGGCCGAGGAACCCGAGGGCCTGGTAGAAGACCGGCACCGGCAGGTTCTGGGCGGTGAAGGGCTTGGCGGCGAGGTTGGCAAAGGAACCGGCCACGATGAGAGCGATGGGCAGCAGGATCAGGGAGACGACCAGGCCGAAGCTGGGCAGTTTCTCGTCGGGCACCTCATCCTTGCCCGCCTCGACCCACTCCGGGACCGGCACATGGATCCGGTTGGCGATGTACCGGCCGAAGATCGGGCCGGCCACGATGGCGGTGGGGATGCCGGCGAGGAGCCCGTAGAGGATTACCTTGCCCAGGTCGGCCTTCAGCACCTCGGCCACCGCCACCGGACCCGGGGTCGGCGGCACGAAGGCATGGGTGACGGCAAGGCCGGCGAGGAGCGGGATCGCGTAGTAGAGGGTTGAGCGCTTGGTTGCCCGGGCCAGGCTGTAGACCAGGGGCACCAGGATGATAAAGCCGACGTCAAAGAAGACCGGAATCGAGACCAGGAAGCCCGTGATGGCCATGGCCCAGGAGGCCCGGTCCTGCCCCAGCTTGCGGACCAGGGTCCGGGCGAGCTGCTGGGCGCCGCCGGTCTCCTCCAGCATGGCGCCGAGCATCGACCCGAGGCCCACCACCACAGCGATGAAGCCCAGGGTCGAGCCCATGCCGTTCTGCATCGACTGGATGACTGCGTTCGGCGGCATCCCCGCGGCGAGGCCTACCCCCAGGGAGACCAGGAGCAGGGCGACGAAGGCTTGCATCCGGAAGACGATCACCAGGACCAGGAGGGCGATGATGCCTAACAGCGCGATCCAGAGCAGAGACATCCGTCCGAACCTCCCTTATCAC
>QGUP01000241.1 GCA_003242505.1 Bacillota bacterium | reverse complement strand
CTGCGCCTCGCCGGGGCCCGGGTGCCGGTCTACGCCGTCGCCGCGGGGAGCGATATCGGCGACCTCGCCGCCATGCAGGTGCTGGCGGCGCCGGAGACGGCCAGGACCGCTGCCGGCGCCGGCGCCCGGCGGGCAGGGGGTGAGGGATGATGCGCCCGCTCCGGCCGACCGCGGTCCAGCAGGCCCTGGCGGTGGGCTTCACCGGCATCATGACCGGGGCGCTCCTCTTTTCCCTGGCGGGGTTCTGGCGGCAGTCCTTTCCCCCCGGCCCCCTCCTGGCCGTGGCCGGCGGGGCGGCCGCCCTCGGCTGGCTGGGCTGGCGCCGGCCCGGGTTGCTCACCCTGCTTCTGACCCTCACCCTCCTCGGCGGCCTCGGGCTGCCCATCGCCGCCCGGTACGCCTTCCTGCGGTGGCACTGGACCGGCCTCGACCCCGCAGCCGCGAGGGTGGAGGGGCTCCTCTGGGACCTGGCGGAGTGGGCCGGCCACGTCCGGAGGGGGCAGTTCGAGACCATGCCCCCGGCGGTGGCCTGGTTCTTCCTCGCCCTGAGCGGCCTGGGGGCGGCCCTCTTCATCCTCCGGGAGGCCCTGGGCCGGGGGGAGACCTTCTGGTCCCTGGTGGCCGGCGCCGGGGTCTTCGGCTTCCAGTGGGTCCTTTACTGGGACGCCGCCCAGCCGTACCTGATGGCATACGTCGCCGCGGGGGTGCTCCTCTGGTCCGTGGTCCACCCGGCCCACCGGATGCTCCGGTGGGCCCGGGAGGGCTGGCGGGTGAACCACCTGCCCGGCTGGACCGGGAGCGCGGTGGCCGGCCTCGGGATCGTGCTGCTGGCCGCGGCGCTCCCAACCTACGAGGCGACGGACCTGGGCGCGCTGGCCGAAGACCTCCGGGCCGCCTTCCCGGCCCTCCAGCGGCTCCGGGGGGGCTCCGGCAGCGGGGGCCTCCTGCCCGCCTTCGGCCTCCGGCAGGTGGGCTTCGGGGGCGACGCCGACGCCCTGGGAGGCCCGGTGGTCCCCGACGACCGGGTCGCCCTCCGGGTCCGGCTGGACCAGCGGGTGGACGGGCCCCTCTACCTCCGGGGCACTGTGCACACGGAGTACGACGGCCGGGGCTGGGAGCTTCCCATGCCGGCGGATCGGATCGAAGTGGCCCCGGACCAGCCGCTGCCCTCGGCGTACCACAGCCAGGTGCCCCGGCAGTACCTCCGGGTGAGCATCACCCCGGTCACCCTCCGCACCGCCACCCTCTTCTCGCCCCTGGAGCCCGCGCTGGTGATCCGGGCGCCCGGTCCCCGGCTCGGCCCCGAGGGGGCCCTGGTGGCCAGCCGGGTGCCCGAGCCGGGGGAGACCTACGAGGTGATGGCCCGGGTCGGCCGGACCTCGGCCCAGCAGGTCCGGGAACTGACCCAGCCCGGGGCGCTCCCCGCGCACCCGGACAACGCACCGCCCGAACTTCTCCCGTACCTGTGGCTTCCCGACGGGCCCGCCCTGACGGAGGTCCGGCGGCTGGCCGAGGCCATCACCGCGCCCTACGACCACCCCTTCGACAAGGCCGTCGCCCTGGAGGCGTACCTCCGGGAGCAGTACCCCTACCGGCTGGACGTCCCCTTCCCGCCCCGGTTCCCCCCGGAGGGGTGGGACTTTGTCCACCACTTCCTCTTTGAGGTCCGGGCCGGTTACTGCACCTACCACTCCACCGCGATGGCGGTGATGCTCCGGACCCTGGGGATCCCCGCCCGCTGGGTCCAGGGCTTTGCCGTCTACCCGGGGGAGGCCACGGAGGTCGCGGTCCGGAACCGGGACGCCCACGCCTGGGTCGAGGCGTACTTCCCGGGCTACGGCTGGGTGATCTTTGACCCGACCCCCCGGGGCGACATCCCGCCCCCGGACCGGAGCTACGTCCCGCCGCCCACCTCGGAGACGGGGCTGGAGGATCCGTTCCTGAACGACCCCACCCTGAACCCGGAGAACCGGCCGGCGACCCCCTCCGGGGTTGAGCCCGACCCCGGCCCCACCAGGGGCGACGGGACCTCCGCCGCCGGGCCCGGGCTGGCCAGGTCCTGGCTCCGGGCCGCTGCCCTGGCCCTGGGGGCCCTGGCGGTCCTCCTGGTCCTGTTCGGGGCCCTCCGGCTCCGCACCGGCATCGCCTGGCGGCAGCCGGACCTGGCGGTGCAGCAGGCTTACGAGCACCTCACCCGGCTCCTGGGCCAGTTCGGCTACGGACCCCTGCCCAGTCAGACGCCCCGGGAGTACCTGGGGGCCCTCACCCGCAGCTTCCCGGAGCTATACCCGGCCCTGGTCCCGCTGGTCACGGCCTACGAGCAGGTCCGGTACGGGCCCCCGGACGCGGCGCCGCCCCCGGAGGCCGCGGCCGCCGCCCAGGGGGCCCTGGCCGCGGTCCGGGAGCGGCTCCGGGAGCGGTTCGGTCCGGTCTACTACCTCTGGCGCCGGCTCACGGTCTGGCAGCCGGGGAGCCACCTGCTGCCGGGGAGCGGAGCCGCCGGCGCTCGACCCCGAGCGCGATCCAGACGCTCAGCTGGTAGAGCAGCAGCAGCGGCACCGCCATGGTCAACTGGTCGATGACCGAGGGCCCCGGAGAGAGGAAGGCCGCCAGGATCAGGACGCCGACGATGGCGAACTTCCGCAGACGAATCAGCAGCGTGCCGCTCAGGATCCCGAGCTGGGCCAGGAGGTAGACCGCCACCGGCAGCTCAAAGGCGATCCCCAGGGGTACGGTGATCCGCAGGATCAGGCTGAAATAGGTCCGGGGGGTGAGGAACATCTGGGTGTTGCTGGCGGCGGTGAACTCGACGAAGAACCGGAGGCTCGCCCGGAGCACCACGAAGTAGCCGAAGAGCACCCCCAGGACGAAGAGCAGGATCCCCGCGGGCAGCAGGGTGAAGAGGTACCGCTTCTCCTGGGGCGTCAGGGCCGGCAGGATGAAGGCAATGATGTGGTAGAGGATGACCGGCGAGGCCAGGACCAGCCCCGCGATCACCCCCATGTGGAACTGGACCATGAAGACCTCGGTGGGGCTGAGGGCCGTCAGTTCCTGGGGCGCCTGGGCAGCCAGCCACTGGTAGAGCCGGCCGACGAAGACCCACCCCACCGCGATCCCCACCGCGGTCGCGATCAGGCTCCAGATGATCCGGCGGCGGAGCTCTTCCAGGTGCTCCACCAGGGGGGCCGGCCGGTCCGCCCGCCCGCCCCCGTTCTGACCCGGTGCGGCCATGGGTCGCTGCTGCCTCCCTGACCTATCCTTCCGGGAGCCATCCTTCCGGGACCTATCGTTCCAGGACCTATCCTTCCGGCGGCCGGCGGGGCCCTAGGCCCCGCCGGCCGCCTCCGTCCCAGGCTCCGGAGCCGGATGCTGGCTCATCAGGGCGTGGAGCCAGGCCACCGCCCCGTCCAGGTCCCCGGGGTCCACCACCTCCACCGGCGTCCCCCGGTACCGGATCGGGATCCCCAGCACCGCGGTGGGCACTCCCTCCTCCACGCTCTGCACCCCGGCGGCCTCGGTGCTGCCAGAGGGCACAACTTCGGGCTGCCACTGGACCCCGGCGGCGGCCGCGGCCCGCTCCATCGCCACCCGGGCCGCCGGCCGGAGCACCCAGCCGCCGTCCTTGAGCCGGAGGGCCGGGCCGGCCCCCAGCCGGGCCGCCGCCCCCTCCTTCCCCTCCGCGGGGGTGGCGTCCACCACCACCGCCAGGTCCGGCCGGACCTGGTAGGTGGCGGTCCGGGCCCCCCGGGGGGCGACCTGCCCCTGGACCGTGAAGGCCAGGTGGATCTCCCAGGGGCTGTCGCCCAGCCGGCGCAGCGCGGCGACGACCGCGGCGCAGCCGGCCCGGTTGTCCAGGGCCGGGCCCGCCCACCGGCTGCCGAGGTCGGTGAGCTCGCCGTGGAGGACAAAGAACTCCCCGGCCCGGACCCAGGCCTCGGCCTCTTCCCGGCTCCGGGCGCCGATGTCCACCCAGGCGTTCTGGAGCTTCACCTCTTTGGGGTCGTCAACCGGCTCCCCGGCCAGGACCCCCAGCCGGCCGTCGGCAAAGCGCACCCGCTGCCCCCGGGCCGCCACCAGGCTGAGGCCCCCCACCGGGGCAAACCGGAGCTGCCCCCGGTCGGTGTAGCCGGTGACGATGCCCCCGGGGGCATCCATGTGGGCCACCAGGAGGAGCTTCGGCGCCGCGGTCGCCGCCGTCCCCCGGGGGCGCCGGACCGCGAGGAGGTTGCCCAGGGCGTCGGTCCGCACCTCGTCCACGTGGGGCCGGATC
>QGUP01000240.1 GCA_003242505.1 Bacillota bacterium | reverse complement strand
CTGGTGCCCGCCCCCGGCACCGTGCCCGGCATGACCGTCGAGGCCGTCCGCAACCTGGTGCACCGCCTGCACCAGGTTGCGGACGGCCTCGACGGTCATGCCGGGCACGGTGCCGGGGGCGGGCACCAGGACGATATCCGCCACCTGGGCCAGTTCCCGCACGGCGCTCACCGGCGTCAGGTCGGCACCCGCCTCGGCGCTCACGCCGGCAGCGTGCATCCGGCCGGCGGCCAGGAGGATCCGGGTGCCCAGGGCCTCCCGGATGCTCCGGGCGGCTGCGATCACCCCGGCGGTGTCCACCCCGGTTTCGGGATTGCCGGTAATGAGGATCAGGTCGACCCCCTGTTCCGCCGCCTTCAGGGCGTTTTCCAGTGTGGCCCGCCGGCCCGGGGGAACCCGAAGGCTAGGCTCAAGGTTGATGCCCACCGGACGGCCGCAGAGGGTCTTGACCGTGCGGGCGTTGCCCTCCGGCAATCCGCAGATGGTGGGGTTGGTGATGTCGTAGAAGTTGAGCAGCAGGATGTCGGCGCCGAAGGCAGCGGCCAACTCGGCGTTCGAGATGCCGTCGACCAGCGGCGGCGCGGTGACCACAACCTCAGCCACCAGGGTCCGGCCCTCGCTGAGGCGGATCGCTTCTTTGAGTTCCGGTGCTGTGAGCGCGGTCAGGGCTCGGCCAACGGTCGAGAGGAGCCGTTGGGTCATCCAGCGTCCCTCCCGGGTTTGACCACCAGGATCGCATCGACGCCGCCCCGGACAGGGGTGCCCGGCGCCAGGGGGGCGGTAACCTGACGACCTGCCGGCAGGCGGGTCAGGATCACCGGCACCAGGGGGGACCGGGCCAGGGCCCGCAGCCGATCCCAATCAACGTCGATCAGCGGCTGGCCGGCGCTTACCGTCTCTCCCTGGCGGACCCGGGGCCAGAAGACCCCCTCCAGTTGGGAGGTGTCGATGCCGACGTGTATCAGGATCTCGCATCCGCCGGGGGTACGCAGGCCCAGGGCATGGCCGGTGGGGTAGAGAGCGGCAATCTGCCCCACCGCCGGCGCCACAACGGCGCCGGCGGTGGGGTCGATCGCGATGCCATCTCCCAGCATCCGCTGGCTGAAGACGGGATCTGGAACCTGCTCCAGGGCAACCAGGGTGCCGGAGATGGGGGCCAGGATGGGGAGTCGGATCGGGTCGCCTGTCAACGGTCTGGCCTCCTAGCGCCCGAGGATACGGCGAATCTGCTGCTCGATGGCTTCGGCCTGGGTGCCCAGGACTACCTGGACGGCGTTGCCCATCTTTACCACCCCGACGGCCCCGAGTTTGCGCAGTTCCTGGTCCTTGACCGCAGCGGGATTCACGACCTCCAGCCGCAGCCGGGTGATGCAGGCCTCGATGCTCTTGATGTTCTCCGCTCCACCCAGGGCGCTCACGAAGGCCTCGGGAGTGCCCAGTGCCATTCGGGATTCCTCCTCGCCAGGTTTGCGGTCTCGGTCCGCCGCCGAGCGGCGGTCAGGGTCGGTCCTTCGCGATCCCCGTTACGCCGTGGTGGCTTCCGCTTCCTCCTCCTCACGCCCCGGTGTCTTGAGGTCCAGTGTCCGGATCAGCACCCGGAAGACGGCATAGTAGACTACCAGGAAGACCAGCCCGATGGGGATGAGCAGCAGCGGCTTGGTCGCCAGACCGTAGTTGAGCACGTAGTCGATGAAGCCGGCGGAGAACCCGAAGCCGTGCTTGATCCCCAGCGCGGTGGTGATGGACATGGAGAGGCCGGAGAGCACCGCGTGGACGCCGTAGAGCAGCGGGCTGACAAACATGAAGGCGAACTCCAGCGGCTCGGTGATGCCCGTGAGGAAGGAGGTGAAGGCTGCGCTGCCCAGGATACCGGCGATCGCCGGCCGCTTTTCTGGCTTGGCCTCGTGGATCATCGCCAGGGCGGCTCCCACCAGGCCGAACATCATGATCGGGAACCAGCCGGCCATGAAGTCGCCAGCGGTGGGATCGCCGGCAAAGAACCGGTGCAGGTCGCCGGTGACCACGGTGCCGTCGGACTTGGTGTAGCTACCAAAGACGAACCAGACCAGGCTGTTGATGATATGATGCAGGCCGAAGGGGAGCAGGAGCCGGTTGAGCACACCAAAGACGCCCACGCCCAGCACACCGGCACCGATGATCCACTGGCCGACGCTGTCGATGCCCGCCTGAATGGGCGGCCAGATGAAGCCAAAGACGATGCCCAGGATCATGGCGCTGACCGCGGTCACGATCGGGACCGAACGGCGGCCGCCGAAGAAACCCAGGTACGGCGGTAGCTTGGTGTCCTTGAACCGATGGTACATCCAGGAGGCCAGGGCACCAGCGATGATACCGGCCAGGACACCCATGTTGATTTTCTCGTTCAGGGTGGTGGCGGTCTTGGTCATCACCACGTAGGCCACCAGGGCTGCCAGGCCCGCTGTGCCCACGTCGCCGGCCAAGCCGACGCCCACGCCCACCGCGAAGAGCAGCGGCAGGTTGTCGAAGATCGCTCCGCCAGCCTGGGCCACCGCCGGGATGTCGAGCAAATCCGGTTGGCCGAAACGGAGCAGCAGCGCCGCCGCCGGCAACACGGCCACGGGCATCATCAGGGCCCTACCGACCTTCTGCAGCGCACCGAGGATGTTCACGGATACCCCTACTTTTCGGAATTTTCCACTGTTTCAGACCACCGGTTCGCCGGCCCCTGAAAAGAGCAAAGAGCCAGCAAGACCTCTTGCAGAATGGTACGGCCTTGCTAGCTCTTGCCTGCCGCAGCAGTCACACGCTAGCCACAAGTCCCGTATGGAACTGTGCACTCCCCGTTGGGCGGAAAACACCGTTGCCATGGCGACCCAGCCGTGAAGGAGTGCCGGTAGGTCCGGTGGGTCTGAACCGGTGGACCCGATTTATGAATTTGCCGCCTAGGGCGAAATTCCTGCTAGGCGGCTGACCTGCGGGCGGTTTTCCCAGGGCCGCCACCGGAGGAGAGTGGGGCCCGGCGACATGGGGCCCGGCGCCACCAGGATGAGAGGAGGCCTTGGCCTCCGGGGACGAGGTCCGGCCATGTCCCTGCCCGGGGATACTACCTCCAGCGGCGGTACCGTTGCCCGTGCTTGCGGGGACCAGGGCCCGGCAGTGGAAGCGGGAGGAGCGGCCCCCGGCCGCGGTGGGTTCGGGGGCACCGGAGTGAGGCGAGTTGCCGAGGAGGAGACAGGGGACCAGACAGGGGAGAAGGCAGGATGGTACGAAGGCCCGAGCATCCAGACTGGCGGCAGACGCCGCCGGAGTACACCGGCGCACCGGAGCCGCCGGCCCTGGGCCGGCCGCCGGCGGAGTGGGAGCAGGAGCAGCCCAGCAGCCTCCCCCCGGAGGAGCGGCAGGACCCGAACCCGTCGGTGCCTCCGCCCCGGCAGCCCAGTCCCGAGCCCCAGGGGAGGCCCGGAGCCCAGGGGTGAGGGGAGCCGGGTTGCGGTAAAAGGCGGAACGGCACGACCCGGGGCCGGAGGGGGCCAGAGCCTTCCGGCCCCGGGCCGTCTCTCTGCCTGGGGCCTTCCTTGGGCCGACCCCGGCCACCGGTTGCTGCCACAGGAGATTCTTTGGCCCCTGGCGAATATCGTTCCATAGCGATTCTGAAGGGCACGACAAACAAGTCCTTCTAGAGACCCTGCGGCAGAACCCTGCTCCCACCGGGGGTGGCAGCGGTGCGGCTGGAGTACGGGCTGTCCCTCCAGCAGCAGCAGCGGCTGATCATGACCCAGGAGTTGCGCCAGGCCCTGACGGTGCTGCAGTTGCCGGTTCTGGACCTGGAGCGGTTTATCCAGCAGCAACTCCTGGAAAACCCCGTTCTGGAGGTTCGGGAAGAGGCGGAGCCGGCGGCCCCGGCGGAGGAACCGTGGCCCCGGGGGTGGGAGGCGGAGCTGGACTGGGACGTGCTCCCGCCTGTCCGGGATGAGGAAGAAGAGATGCCCCGGACGCAACCGGCGCCGGCGCCCACCCTGGCCGAGCACCTGTACGACCAGTTGCGGCTCCTGGCCCTGAGCCCGGAGGAGCGCCGGGCCGCCGCCTTTCTGATTGACAGCCTCGACGACAACGGGTACCTGACCATCAGCCTCTCGGAAGCCGCCCTGGCCGCCAACGTCCCCGAGGATGTGATGGAGCGGGCCCTGCGCATCGTCCAGAGCCTGGAGCCCGCGGGGGTGGGGGCCCGGAGCCTTCAGGAGTGCCTGTTGCTCCAGTGGGAGGCCCTCGGGATTGAGAACCCCCTGGTG
>QGUP01000239.1 GCA_003242505.1 Bacillota bacterium | reverse complement strand
GGCCCGGAGGATGCCCCCCACCAGGGCCTGGGCGCTCCGGTCCAGGTGCTCCAGGTCGAAGTAGAGGGGGTCCACGTCCCCCACGTCCGCCAGCCGGGCCCCTCGGAGGTACCAGCGGCCGGTCTCCACGTCCCAGTACCCCGGATTCTGGGGCCCCCAGTCCATGCCGAACCGGGTGGACATCTCCCGGATGGCCCGGGGAGCGAGCCGCTGACCCGGCCGGAAACCCACCGCGGCGTCAAAGGGGAAGCCGTAGACGGCAAAGTCCGCCTCCAGGGCCGCCAGGTCTGGTACGTAAGGGGCCCGGGCGAAGGTGGCGATGCCGGCAAAGGGCATGTTCGCCCGGGGCAGGGTCGGGTCGGTCATGGTTTTTGCCTCCCGCTGGGATGATGGATGCCGGCGGGACCCTCGGGCGGCGGCGCCACTGGCCGGGGCTCCGGCAGCCACGCCGTGGGCCGGGGGCGTCTCTACACCCGCGTCCCCCCATCGACGACCACCCGGCCCCGCTTCACAACCGTCTCCACCAGGTTGCTGCCGAACCGGTAGGGGATGGCCTCGTAGGTGGGCTCGCTGAGGATGATCAGGTCTGCGAGCTTGCCCACCTCGATGGAGCCCACCTGATCCGCCCGGCGGATCGCATGGGCGGCGTTGATGGTGGCCGCGACCAGGGCCTGGGCCGGGGTGAGCCCCATCTTCAGACAGGCGAGGCCCATCACCACCGCCATCGACTCGATGGGGCAGGAGCCGGGGTTGCAGTCGGTGGCCAGGGCCACCGGCACCCCCAGCTCCACCATCCGCCGGGCCGGGGCGTACCGGTCCATCATGAGGAAAAAGGGCGTGCCCGGGAGGAGCACCGCGACGGTGCCCGCCCCGGCCAGCCGGCGGAGCCCCTCCTCGGAGGCGTGGAGGAGGTGGTCCGCGGAGACGGCTCCCACCTCCGCGGCCAGCTCGGCGCCGCCGAGACCCGGCGCCAGTTCGTCCGCGTGGATCTTGGGGGCGAGCCCATAACGCTTGCCGGCCTCCAGGATGCGCCGGGACTGGTCCGGGGTGAATACTCCTTCCTCGCAGAAGACGTCGTTGAACTCCGCCAGGGCCGCCGCCCGGGGGAGCATCTCCTCGATGACCAGCCGGACGTAGGCCTCCGGGTCGTGCCGGTACTCCTGGGGGACCTCGTGGGCCCCCATGAAGGTGGGGACCAGGTCGATGGGGTGGAGGGCGTCCAGGCGCCGGATAGCCCGGAGAAGCTTCAGTTCGTCCGCCACGGTGAGGCCGTAGCCGCTTTTCACCTCCGCGGTGGTGGTGCCGGCGAGAAGCATCCGGTCCAGCCGGCGCCGGGTGGCCTCGATCAGTTCCTCCTCGGTGGCCGCCCGGGTCGCCGCGACGGTGCTGAGGATCCCGCCCCCAGCCCGGGCGATCTCCTGGTACGTGGCCCCCCGGAGCCGCATCCCGAACTCGTGGGTCCGGTCACCGGCGTAGATCACGTGGGTGTGGGGGTCGACAAACCCTGGCAGCACCGCCCGGCCGGCGGCGTCGATCACCCGGGTGCCGGGGCCGGGCCGGGGGCAGTCGGCCATCGGCCCCACCCCGGCGATCCGCTCTCCGGCCACCGCCACGTAGCCGTTCTCGATGATGCCGAGCCGGCCAAACTCTTCCCCCACCTGGGGCCGGCGGCTGAAGCCGGCCACCGTCACCACCTGGGCGGCGTTCCGGATCAAGAGGTCCACGGCCTCACGCCTCCTTCTCCCGGGCCCGGCGCCGGTACTCGCTGGGGGTCATGCCGGTCTGTTCCCGGAACTTCCGGCTGAAGTGCCCGGTCTTATGGTAGCCCACCCGCCGGGCCACCTCGTCGATAGGGAGGTTGGAGTGGAGGAGGAGCTGGCGTGCCCGCTCCACCCGCTCTGCGGTCAGGTACTGGCCGAAGGTCATGCCGGTCCGCTTCTTGAAGAGCCGGCTGAAGTGGAAGGGGCTCAGATGGACTGCCCGGGCCACCTCCTCCAGGCGGCAGGGGGAGTGGTAGTGGTGCCGGACGTAGGCCATGGCCGCGGCCACGGGATCGGCGGCGTCCCGGGCGGTGAGGCTCAAGATGGTCTCCACAACCAGCTCCTGGAGGTCGCCGAGGAGTTCGAACCGGCTTACCTGGGCCAGGAAACCGGCGCCGACCCGGGCGAGGGATACCTCGTCCATCCCCGCGGCCAGGGCGGCCTGGAAGGCGGCAAATCCCGCGGCCAGGGCCCGATACCGGGATTCCGCCGGGGAGGTCACCCCGGCAAAAACCTCCCCAACCGCTTCCCGCACCGCCTCCGGGTGGCCGCTCCGGATGGCGTTGACAAGGGATGCCGGCAGGGTGAAAGGGGCCTGAGCCTGCACGGGCGGCAACTCCGCGGCCCGAATCACCCGGTCTCGGCCCAGGAAGAACTTGGCATTATGGGCCTCCAGGGCTTCAGCGAAGGCCACGGGCAGTTCCCGGGGGTCCGGGTGGAGCCGGCTCACCCCGACGGTGACGGTGCACCCCACCTCGGTCTGGACCCGGTGCCGGATGGCCTCCGCTGCAGCGGTCGCCCGCTCCTCGGGTTCGGGGGCGGACTCCGGGCTGCCCGGCAGGGGCGGGTCCGCCTGGCTGCGGAGGACCACCGCTACGGTGTCGCCGGCTGCGAGACAGGCGCCGGCGGCAAGGCCACTGCGAGCAGCAGGACCTTCTTCGGTTCCGAACCCCCTGGTCCCGATCGGACCTGGGCATCCCCCGCCGGCCAGCTCTGCCAGGGCCCCCCGGACGGCGGCCAGCACCTTCCGGCGCAGCTCCTGCTTGAACCGCTCGCTCTTATGCTCCACCATCCGGGCAAAGTGGTCGATTCCCACCACCAGGGCCGTGTCCGGCGGCCCGTTCCACCCGAGGAACTGGCCGTACTGCCAGGCCTCCCGGGGGCTCAGCACCCCCTCGAGGAGGCCGGTCACAACCTCGTTCTCCACCCACTCCCGGATCTTCTCCGGTGGGAAATTCATGGCCCATCCTCTCCTACGGGGCGGATGCCGTACCGCCGCACCGGTGCTGCCGCGCCGGGGTAGCCGGCCCGGTCGAGGCGCAAAAGCCCCAGCCCGGCGTCCGCGGCCAGAATCCGCTCCAGCCGCTCCCCCATCGCCGGAGTGCCGTCGGCGACCACCGTCATCCCGGCGTGGATGCTGTAGCCGATGCCCACGCTGCCCCCGTGACCGAGGCAGACCAGGGTCGCCCCGCCCGAGGCGTTGAGCAGGGCGTTCAGCACCGGCCAGTCGGCGATGGGGTCAGAGCCGTCGGGCATCCCCTCGGTCTCCCGGCGGGGGGAGGCCATGGCCCCCACGTCCAGGAGGTCCCGGGTGATGGCGATGGGGGCCTGCAGCCTCCCCGCGGCCACCGCCTCGTTCACCAGTCGGCCGAACTGGACCCGGGATTCGTAATCCAGCCAGCAGACCCGGGCCGGGAGCCCCTGGAACCAGAGGTGGTCCCGGGCAAACCGGAGCCACCGGCTGGCGATGGGGTCCTGGGCCGCGGGGCCCTCCAGGAGCCACTGGTCAATCTTGTAGATGTCCTCCGGGTCCCCGGAGAGGGCCACCCAGCGGAAGGGGCCCCGGCCCTGGGCCAGGAGGGGGCGGAGGTACGCCTGGACGAACCCCGGGATCCGGAGGGCGTCCCGGACCCCTTCCCGGGCCGCCTGCTCCCGGAGGTTGTTGCCGTAGTCGAAGGCCACCGCGCCGTGGCGGGCCATGTCCAGCATCGCCTGGACCTGGACGGCGATGGTGCGCAGGGAACGCTTGACGTAGTCCTCCGGGTCCCGCTCCCGGAGCCGGGCGGCCTGGTCCAGGGTGAGACCGGCAGGGACGTAGCCGTCCAGGGGGTCGTGGGCGGCGGTGAGGTCCGTGACCACGTCGGGGATGGCTCCCCGGCGGACCAACTCCGGGTAGACGTCCCCGGCGTTTCCCTCCAGCCCCACCGCCAGGGGGCGCCGCTCTGCCACCGCCTGCCGGACCGCGGCCAGGGCGGTGTCCAGGTCCGGGGCCACCATGTCCAGGATGTTCTTCCGCAGCAGGTGCTGGAGGGTCCGGCCGTCCACCTCGACCCCCAGGAGCACCCCGCCGTTCATGGTCACCGCCAGGGGCTGGGCCGCCCCCAGGGCCCCCAGGCCCGCCCGCAGCACCCACCCGCCGGCCAGGGGGCCGCCGAAGGGCTGCCGGGCCACTGCGGCGGAGGGCTCGTAGGGTCCCCGCAGGGGGCCCTGGGGGCCCACCTAGGCCCAGGC
>QGUP01000238.1 GCA_003242505.1 Bacillota bacterium | reverse complement strand
TGGGGGCAGGGCGGTAGGCCCCCTCCGCCCGCCTGCACGCCTCCCGCCCGGTCCGCCGGCACGCCCCCCACCCCCTCCTCGGGCCCCGGCGGCGGCGCCAGGCCGAAGGCCCGGAGCTTTTCCCGGCCGGCCGGGGTAATCCGGTCCGACGTCCAGTGGGGCTCCATCACCCACCGCACCTCCGCCGCGGCCACCCCGGGGACGGCCAGGAGCCGGCGGACGATGCCGTCCGCGATGATCCGCAGGGCCGGACAGCCGACGAAGGTGGGCGTCGCCTGCACCACCACCCGGCCGCCGTCCACCTCCACCCCCGTGACGATGCCCATCTCCACCACGCTGACGACCGGGATCTCCGGGTCCTTCACATCCTCCAGCGCGGCCCAGACCGCCTCCTCCAGGGGGGTGCGGGCACCTGTCGGCTCTGCCACGGCATCGCCTCCTCTCCCGCCGGCGGACCGGAACCCCGCGGCCGGCGGCACCACCTCCGGCGGCACACCGCCATCGCCGGCCGCCTCACCACCGGGCGGCGGGGTCCAGCCGGTAGACCTCCGTCATGGTCGCCAGGAGCGCCTCCAGGTCGGCGGAGTGCTGGCCGGCCCGGCCGTCGAGCATCACCGGGCTGGGGTCCCCGGGCCAGGGCAGGCCGGCCTCGGCGAAGAGGGCCTGGGCCCGCTCCCGCCAGGTCTGCCAGAGCCGGTCCCGGCCGCCGGGGAGGAGCCCCAGCGCCGCCATCGCCGGCCCCTCGGGCCCCAGGCTGAAGAGGCCGTAGAGGTCGACCCAGGCCTTCTCGAGCCCGGCCTGAAGCCGGGCCCGGGAGACCGAGCTGTGCCGGGCGAGGCGCTTTACCCACGTCTCCATGTGCAGCAGGTGGTACCGCTCCTCCCGGCGGACCTTGGCCGCCAGCTGCGCCAGGGGCAGGTAGGCGCTCTCCATCAGAGCCTCGAGGCGGACCATCTCAAAGAGGTCGTAAAGGTAGTGCCGGGCGATGGTGTAGCCCCAGTCGAACTGGGGGTCCTTCAGATAGTGCCCCGGGCCGTTGGGCCGCTCCAGGAGGACGGCGCAGCGCCACTCGCCGGGGGAGCGGCCGTAGGCCAGGGCGTCGGCGCTCTCCGCCTCCCCCAGGTCCACCAGCAGGGCGTAATAGGCGTTGGCGTGGCCCACCTCGTCCTGGGCGATGGAGGCGAAGGCCACATCCTCCTCGATGTGGGGCGCCAGCCCCATCCACTCGGAGTCCCGGTGGCCCAGGGCCAGGTCGTCGTCGGCCAGCTGGTACAGGAGTTCCACCAGGGCCCGGCGGCAGGCCGGGTCGGCCAGGGCCTGGGCCGGGGTCTCGATCCGGGCGGTCACCGGCTTCCCCCCCCCAGGTCATCCTCTCGGCGGTCCAGGTCGTGCTCTGGACGGCGGTGGTCTAGGTCATGGTCTGGGTGGTGAGCGGCTCATGCTTGTACCGCCGCCATTTCTCCTTCAGGTACCGGTAGCCCTCGGTCTCCCGGTAACTCTTGTCCAGCCGGTCGAACATCTCCGCCTCCTCCGGTCCGGTGCGGTGGATATGGTCCCGGCGGACCACCCAGACGCTCCAGGCCTTCTGCCGCCGGAGGAAGTTCTCCTTGGCCAGGATGAGGGCCATGTCCGGGCTGGAAGCAAGGAGGCTGAACTGGTGGACGGCCGGCGCCATCTGGCTCTCCTGGGCAAAGACCTCGTAGATGTGGTACTCCAGCCGCTCCTCGGCCACGGGGGTTCACCTCCGGTTGCGGGGTTTTTCTCCGGTGCGGGTCCACCTATGGAAGGGATGGGCTGGAAGAGATGGGCATGCGGCACGGCTGCGGTGCCGGCGCTACACCGCCACCGCCGCCCGGGTGGAGAGGACCTCCCGCACCCAGCGGTTCTGCTCCCAGGCGCTATGGCGGAGGATGAGCCGGGCCTTGGACATCGGCCCCTCGTTCCGGAGGATCGCCTTGAACTTCGACCAGTCGGGCTGGGTGTAGTGCCAGGTGTTGGTCTCCTTGTCGAGGCGCAGGTTCGGATCGGGGATGGTGAGGCCCAGGGCCTGGATCCGGGGGACGTACTTGTGGAAGAACCGCTGCCGCAACTCCTCGTTGGTCCTGTTCCGGAGCCGGTACATGAGGCCCAGGTCCTGGTGCTTGGTCAGTTCGCTCTTCGGCGGCGGGCCGAAGAAGAAGAGGAGCGGCTCCCACCAGCGATTGAGGGCCTCCTGGAGCATCTGGCGCTGGGCCTTCGTACCCTCCGCCAGGGCGATGCAGATGCTCTCCCCGTGCTGGATATGGAAGGACTCCTCGGCGATGATCCGCTCCAGGGCCCGGCAGTAGGGGGCGTAGGAGCCCTGGACCAGCATCCCCTGGGTGATGATGGCCGCCCCGTCCACCAGCCAGCCGATGATCCCGGCGTCCGCCCAGGTGGGGGCGGGCATGTGGAAGACGTTGTGGAAGTGGATCGTGCCCTTGAACAGGCCGTTCAGCAGGTCCTCCCGGTTCATCCCCAGGGGCGCGACCAGGTCCTCCGCCACCCGGAGGAGGAGCTGCCCGTGGCCCAGTTCATCCTGCACCTTGGCCATGATCGCCAGCTTCCGGTGCAGGGTGGGGGCCCGGGGGACCCACTCCTTCTCCGGCAGGGCGCCCATGATCTCGCTGATGCCGTGCATGGCGATGAGCCGGATCAGGTACTGCCGGTAGTCATCGGGCATCCAGTCCGTCCCCTCGATCTTCTCCCCCCGCTCGATCCGGGCGAGGAACTCGGCCCGCCTCTCCTCGTAGGTCAGGGACACCGTGGGCCACCTCCCTCTGCGCTGGGGCCTGCGGCCCGGGCTCCGACCCCTCGGCCCGGGGCTCCGGCCGCAGGCCGTTCAGAATCAGGTCGGTGAACCGGTCGGCCACCTCGTCCGGGCCCAGGGGGCCGTCCGGGTTGTACCACTGGTAGATCCAGTTGGCGGCCGAGAGCAGGAGCAGTCGGGCGAACTTGGGGTCCACCGGCCGGAACTCCCCGGACGCGATGCCTTCCCGGATCATCCCATCCCAGAGGGCCTCGTACCGGTCCCGGAGGGCCAGGGCCGCCTGGCGGCGCTCCTCGTCCAGGGCCCGCCACTCGTGCATGAAGACCGTCGCGGCCTCCCGGCTCTCGGCGACAACCCGGACGTGGGCCCGCATCGCCGCCCGGATCTTCTCCCCGGGCGGCAGCCCGCTGCGGGCGATGGGCACCACGGCCTCGGTAAACGCCTCGGCGGCCCGCTCCACCACCGCCACCAGCAGGTCCTGCTTGGTGTCGATGTGGGCGTAGAGGCTCCCCGAGAGCATCCCGGCCTCCTCGGCGATGTCCCGGACCGTGGTGGCGTGATAGCCCTTGCGGGCGAAGAGGGCGGTGGCCGCCGCGAGGATCTGCTCCTTGCGGCCGACCCGTGGCACGGGCCCACCTCCCAAAGCTAACGCTTGCTTGGTTTCAATGGTAAGGAGAGGCGCAATCGTCTGTCAAGTGGATCGATGGATCAGACCGCCTCCACCACCGCGGCGATCCCCTGGCCGACGCCGATGCACATGGTCGCCAGGCCGTACCGGCCCCCCCGGCGCCGCAGCTCGTGCACCAGGGTGGTGAGGATCCGGGCCCCCGAGCACCCCAGAGGATGCCCGAGGGCAATGGCCCCGCCGTTGACGTTCACCTTCTCCGGGTCGAGCCCCAGTTCCCGGATGCAGGGGATCACCTGGGCGGCGAAGGCCTCGTTCACCTCCACCAGATCCAGGTCCGCCACCCCGATCCCCGCCCGGGCGAGGGCCTTGCGGCTGGCAGGGATGGGGCCGACCCCCATGTAGGCCGGATCCACCCCGGCCACTGCGCCGGCGACGATCCGGGCCATGGGCCTCAGTCCCAGTTCCCGGGCGGTCTCCGCCGCCATGACCAGGAGCGCGGCGGCGCCGTCGTTGATGCCGCTGGAATTCCCGGCCGTGACGGTGCCGCCCTCCCGGAAGACGGGCTTCAGCCGGGCCAGCTTCTCCAGGGTGGTGTCGGGCCGGGGGTGCTCGTCCACCGCAAAGAGTCGGGTCTCCCCCCGGCCCGCGGGGACCGGCACCGGCACGATCTCGTCCCGGAACTTGCCCGCGGCCTGGGCGGCGGCCCACTTCTGCTGGCTGGCCAGGGCGAAGCGGTCCTGCTCCTCCCGGCTCACCCCCCACTTCTCGGCCACGTTCTCCGCGGTCTCCCCCATGCTGTAGGGGAGGTACATTGCCGCCAGCCGGGGGTTGACAAACCGCCAGCCCAGGGTGGTGTCG
>QGUP01000237.1 GCA_003242505.1 Bacillota bacterium | reverse complement strand
ACCTATGGGGGGACGCACGGCCGGGCCCTGGCCCAGGGCCCGGTGAGGAGCCCGGTCGGGCTGCAGGTCGCCCGGGTGAGGCGGCGTCCGGCAGGTGACCTCACCCGGCCCGGCCGGACTGGCGGCGGGCCCGGAACACCTGCCAGCCCCCGGCCAGGGTCGACCCGGCCAGGAGGGCCAGAGCGCCCCGGGTGAGCCAGTCCCGGATGGTTGGCAGCGCTGCCACCAGGGCCACGGCGCCGTAGGCCCACACCAGCGCCCAGAGGAGGTCGTTCAGCAGCAGAAAGACCAGGAGGGCCGGCCGGCCGCCCCGGGTGGCCCCGAGGAGCCAGAAGACCTGGGTGTACCCCAGTCCCACCCAGCGGAGGAGGAAGAGGAGCGGCCACGACCCCGGCCTGCCGAGGAGGTGTCCGAGTTTTTCCACCTGCCCGGCCAGGGCGGGCATCCACCGGGCTACCGCTGACAGGAAGGAGAGCCCGAGGCGGGCAAACGCGGCATAGGTGATCCCGTGGCCTGCCGCGGTGGCCGCGCCGGCCAGGGCCCCTGCTGCCCACCAGGGGGTGCCGCTCGCCGCCGCCAGCCCCGCCAGGAGGCCAAAGAGGGCGAGGGAGGAGAGGGGAAGCCCGGCAGCCAGCAGGGCGAATCCGGCCGCCAGCCCCGCCCAGCCCGCCGCCCACGGGGGTAGGCCGGCGACGTCCGCCGTCCCCGGGACCCCGCCCGGGTCGAACCCAGCGGGCGCCGTCACCGACATCCACTCATCCGGCAGCACGGGGCTCCACCCCCTCGGGTTCCGTCGTATGCGAGCCTCGCTCCCGCTGGCCCGCGCCAGGTGCCGCATGGCCCGCATCGGCCGCCCGACGATCCGCACCGGGCGTCCGACCTCCCGCACCGGACGCTGTCACCCGGGCGTAAAGGGCCAGCACCTCTGCCAGCGCCTGGCTGGCGCCGTGCTCCGCCGCCACCGCCCGGGCGCCTTCCCCCAGCCGGCGGCGCAGCCCCGGGTCCCGGGCAAGGCGCAGGACGCCCCGGGCCAGGGCCTCGACGTCCCCGGGGGGCGCGGTAATCCCGCTCTCCCCGTCCCGGACCAGTTCCGGCAGGGCTCCGGCCCGGACTGCCACCACCGGCAGCCCCGCGGACATGGCCTCGAGGACCGCCAGCCCCTGGGTCTCTGAGGGCGAGGGGAAGAGGAAGATATCGCCCGCGGCGTACTCCGCCGGCATCCTCTCCCAGGGCACGTGCCCCCTGAGCGCCACCCGCCCGCCGGCCAGCCAGGGGGCCAGGGCCTGGCGCAGGGCCGGGGCCAGGGGCCCGTCGCCGACAACCCGGGCCCGGAGGGTCGGCTCCGCGGCCAGGACCATCTGCAGGGTTCGGGCCAGCCAGTCCACCCCTTTTTCCGGGCTGAGGCGGCCCACAAAGAGCACCGTTACCCCGGCGCCCCGGTCCTCCTGGGCTTCGGCCGCCGGGGCGAACCGATCCAGGTCGACCCCGTTGGAGATGACCGCGATGGGTCGCCGGACCCCCATCTGCCGGAGCTCCGCCGCCGCAAACCGGCTGGGGGCGATGACCGCCTCGCAGCGGTTGTAAAAGGCCGGCACGAGGGAGCCGGCCGCCCGCCCGGCTGCCCCTGCCAGTGCCTGCCTGGCTGCCGCCGCCACCGCCCGCCCGGCTACGGCTGCCGCTGACCAGCCCCCTGCCTGGCCCCGGGCGACCGTGGCCGCTGCCCCCCGTCCCCCGCCCGTCAGAGCCGGCCCTCCCGCGCCGCTTCCCGGAGCCGGGGCCAGCACCGCGCCAACCGCCCGGACGTTGGCGTGGTAGGTGGCCACCGCCGGGATCCCCAGGGACCGGGCGGCCAGGAGGCCGAGCCAGCCCACCGGCAGCATGGTGTGGAGGTGCACGATGTGAGGGCGCCAGGCCGCCAGGTCCCGCCGGACCTGCCAGTAGTCCCAGGCCAGGTGCGAGTCCGGCGGCAGGCCCGGCACCCCCCGGAGGGGGATGGCCCGCACAAATCCTACGTCCCCCGGGTGGATGGGTCCCCCGGTCTGGGGCAGGGTAAAGACCCGCACCTGGTGGCCGGCCCGGGTCAGGCGGTCGTGAAGGGCGATGACCGCCCGGGTGAGGCCCCCCAGGTCCTCCCGGAAGGAGTCGGTGAAGAAGGCGATCTTCACCCCGCCACACCCCCTCCCGCGGCGGGCCGCAGCCCGGGGGCCGCAGCCGGCCGGGCTGCCTCCCCGGGGGCCACGCCGGTGATGAGGGGCAGGGCCTGCCGGGCCGCCGCTCGTCCGGCTGCGATGATCTCCGCCGCGCGGTAGAACTGGTGGCCGTGGAAACCCTCGACCTCGGGGCGGATGACCAGGTCCGCCGCGGCACCGGGGGCGCCCCGCTGCAGTTGTGCCTCGGTGATGTCGAAGGCGGTGAGGACCGTCCGGACCAGGCTCCAGCCCTGCTCCTCTCCGCGGCTGTGGCTGGTAAGGAGGGCGAGGGCGGCCCCGGGCATGAGACCGGCGGCGATTCGCCGCAGCCGGCGCCAGTGCCGCCGCACGCTGCCGACAGAGAGGCGGGCCCGGTTGGCGGCCCGGGTCCAGAGGTCCGCAGAACTGGAGACGTCCACCGCGACGGCCCGGGCCGGCCGGAGCTGCCGCAGGGCGGTCACCGGCACCAGTTCCACCAGGCCGCCGTCCACCAGGGCTCGGCCCCCGACCACCGCGGGGGCGAAGAGCCCTGGCACCGAGACGCTCGCCCGGACCGCCTCGGCGATGGGACCGGTGCGGAGGATCACCGGCCTGCCGGTGGCCAGGTCCGTCGCCACCACCGCGAAGGGTACCGGCAGGTCCTCAAAGCGCAGCCCCCGGGTCAGGCGCCTCAGTTCGTCCAGCAGGGCGTCGCCCCGGAGCACGCCGCCGGAGAAGGCCGCGTCCGCCAGGCGGATCACGTCCGCCCGGCTGAGGTTCCGGGCCCGTTCCTCCAGTTCCGCCAGGGTGCCGCAGACGTACGCCGCGCCGACAACGGCCCCGAAGCTGCACCCGGCCACGTGGGTGACGGCCACCCCCGCCTCCTGCAGTTCCCGCAGCACGCCGATGTGGGCCAGCCCCCGCGCCGCCCCGCCGCCCAGGGCCAGGCCGATCTCTGCCTGGTGCATCCCGTGCCCACCTCCCCTCCCGCAGTGGCTCCTCCCGCTGAGGCTTCTTCCGAAGAAGGTGGTCCCCTGGAGGCTGCTCCGACCCAAAAAACCAAAAAAGAGGGCAGAAAAAGGCGCAAGAAGGGGTAGGAAGACCGGAGTGGTCTCGCCGCGCCCAGAGCCGCGGAGGCGCGGGCTGCCGAACCACCGAGGTTACGCCCGTCCCCGCAGGGGCTACGCCAGTTCCCCCAGCGCCGTCTCCAGGAGCCGGTCCAGCATCTCCTGTTCCCCGGGGTCCAGGTCCCGGAGGTATCCCAGGAACCGGCCCACGACCTCCGCAAGGTCCCGGCTCAGGGACTGGCCCAGGCCCTGGGCGAGGCTTCCCGCGGCGGCCCCCACGAAGACCGTCAGCCGCATCTCCGCCCCCGGGGCCGACCGGACCAGTTGCCGGACCTGCTGGACCGCCCGGTCCTCCAGGTCCCGGAGGCAGAAGACGAGGAGGCCGAGGAGCTGGGTGCAGAAGGCGAGCCGGGACTTGAGACCCGCCAGGTGCTCCAGGAGCCGCCGGGTTGCCTCCCCGGGGTGCAGGCCCCGGAACCGGTGGAGGAGTTCCGACACCTGGGCCTTCACCGCTTCCCACTCCACCGGGGCGGCCGCCGAGCCCTGCGCGCGGGGAAACAGCCCCTCGGCCGCCGGGGTGGGGGTGAAGACCACCACCGACCGTCCCGCCTCACCCCGGTGGACCGCGTACTCCCGGCGCAGGTACCCGAGTCTCTCCAGCTGCGTCAACATGTCGTAGGCCGTCCACTTGCTGACCCCGATGGCCCGGGCGACGGTCTCGTAGTGGACCGGCAGGTGGGTGCGCCGGTACAGGTCCAGGAGCTTCTCCAGGAATTGCTTCCGCCGTTCCGTGAGTGCCGACGCCGACACCCCCCAAAAAACCAAAACCGCGTTTTGAAAGTAGGCCTGGTATGGGAATTTGTCAAGCGGGGATCCCGGGGCTCTGGGGGGCCTGAGGTCCGTGGCCTGGGCCACCGCGTAACATTTTAGTGGGGCGGGGCAGCAGGAAAAGGCTGGGCAAATAAAGTAGGAACCTCACCCCGAGAGTGTCCACCGCTCTTAGAATCCCAAAGGATTCCGTGGGGTGAGGCTCCTATGA